>JAYTIZ010000038.1:0-16914 GCA_043731445.1 Gammaproteobacteria bacterium
ACCAGCAATACACCGGGCAACAACCCCAACACCAGCAGCGGTGTCAGCTCCACGCAGACCGGTAGCGCCGGGGCAGTGAGTAATACCGCCACGCTGACCGTGCTAGCACCGCCCACCATCACCAAAGCGTTTGCCCCGGCCACGATTGCAACAGGCGGCACCTCGGTACTGACCTTCACCCTGACCAACCCTAACACCACGGCTATCACCGGCGCGGCGTTCACCGACACCTACCCGGCCGGCTTGGTGAATACCGCCACCCCGGCGGGCGCCACGACTTGCACCGGCGGCACCGTCACGGCCGCTAATAATGGCAACAGCGTGGCCTTAGCCACCGGCACCATCCCAGCCAGTAGTTCCTGTACGGTCACCGTCAATGTGACCAGTGCCACGGCCGGCAGTTACCTCAACAGCCTTCCCATCGGCGGCCTGACCACCACCAATGCAGGCAGCAACGCTGCCGCGGCTACTGCCACGCTGACCGTTGGTGTCAGTATCTCTGGCCGTGTGTATAACGACGTCAACCACAACGCTACGCTGGATGGCGGTGAAGTAGGTACCGGTCAAACCATTTTCGCCAAATTAATTCTGGCGAGTAATCCAACGGTAGCGATTCAGGCGGTGGTGGTGGATACCACAGTCGTCGGCAACGCCTCGGGCAGTTATAGCTTCTCCGCGGTCACGCCCGGCACGTACACCATTATTCTGGACAACAATAATACGCTTACTGACGTTACGCCCAGCGCACCCGCTGGCTATGTGAGCACCGAAGCACCCAACCAGACGCGCAGTGGCGTGGTGGTAAACAACCTCTCAGTGCCGAATCAGAACTTCGGCCTGTTCAATGGTAGCCGTTTGGCTGGCCGGGTGTTCAACGACAACGGAGTAGGCGCTGGGGGTGTCGCTAACAACGGTGTGCAGGACGGCACCGAGGCGGGTATTCCTAATGTTACCGTCAGAGCCACTGACAACGCAGGCACCACCACATTCGACACTGCGGCCACCAGTGGCACCGGGGACTATGTTCTATTTATACCTGCGGCGGCGGGCGCTAACCCGATCAGGATCGTCGAAACCAACCTGGGCGGCTACGTGTCCACAGGCGGCAGTGTTGGCACGACCGCCGGAACCTACGTGCGTTTAACAGACACGACTACCTTCACCAACACGGTGGGCACCAGCTATACCGGGGTGAATTTCGCTGACGTGCCGGAAAACAGCTTTGCCCCAGACGGGTTGCAGGCTGCTCTGCCGGGTACCGTAGTGTTTTACCCGCATACTTTCAAGGCAGGGACGGGCGGCACGGTGAGCTTTAGCAGCACCAACGTTGCTACTCCGGCCAATCCTGACTGGACTAACACGCTGTACCGTGACAACAACTGTAACGGTCAGTTGGACAGTGCTACGGACCTGCTGATTAGCGCTGCGATCACTGTCGTTGCGAATGGCCAGGTCTGCATTATCGTAAAAGAGGCTGTGCCCGCTAACGCACCGACGGGTGCGCAAGATCTGATTAGCGTGACCGCGCAGTTTACGTACACGAACGCCAGCCCGGCCCTCGTCAGCAGCTACACGCGCACTGATCTAACCACGGTGGGCACAGGTACCATTGCCGGTCTGCGCTTAACCAAAGCTGTGGATAGAACGACGGCATCGCCCGGCCAAACGCTGGTGTACACCATCACTTACACCAATCAGAGCACTGCGCCGTTGAGCAACGTGATCATCAACGATGCTACGCCACCCTTTACTACCTTCGTCAGCGCGGCTGCCGGGGCCTTGCCGCCGAATCTCACGGCGTGCAGTGTCATGACACCGGGCGGCACCGCAGCGTGCAATGTCGCCACACCGAGCGGCGGCACGGGTGCCATTCAATGGACCTTCATCGGTACCCTGGCGCCTGCTGCGAGCAGCTCCGTAAGCTTCACTGTGATGGTGCAGTAACTAGGGTGAAAGCAAGCTGGAACCTTTTCCAGCCTTATAATCAAGAATTCCGACAGCGTTTATACACATATTGGGTGTACAATGGGCGGTTTAGCTTAATACGGACTTCCTTGTGATAGAAAACTTACGCAATATCGCCATTATCGCCCACGTAGATCATGGCAAAACCACGCTGGTAGACAAGCTCCTGCAGCAGTCCGGCACCTTCGGCACACGTGCCGTGATGGCTGAGCGCGTGATGGACTCCAACGACCTGGAGCGCGAACGCGGCATTACCATTCTCGCCAAAAACACCGCGCTGCGCTGGAACGATTACCGCATCAACATTGTGGATACCCCCGGCCACGCCGACTTCGGTGGCGAAGTCGAGCGCGTGTTGTCCATGGTGGATTCAGTATTGCTGTTGGTGGACGCCGTGGACGGCCCCATGCCGCAGACCCGTTTCGTGACGCAAAAAGCCTTCGCGCTGGGTCTGAAACCCATCGTCGTCATCAATAAAGTAGATCGTCCCAGCGCACGTCCGCATTGGGTATTGGATCAAACCTTTGATCTCTTTGATCGCCTCGGCGCGACCGAAGAGCAGCTCGATTTCCCGGTCATTTATACCTCCGCACTGAACGGCTATGCCGGTCTGGAAGAAAGTGTACGCGAAGGTGATATGACGCCGCTGTTTGAAGCGATCATTAAACACGTGCGCCCGCCTGCCGTTGATCCCGATGGCCCGTTTCAATTGCAAGTCAGCTCCTTGTCCTATTCCAGCTATGTCGGCGTCATCGGCATCGGGCGCATTACCCGCGGGCGCATCAAAACGAATACTCAAGTCGTGGTAGTAGATCGTCACGGCAAACGCCGCAATGCGCGCGTACTGCAAATTCTCGGCTTTCACGGTCTGGAACGCGTCGAGGTTCCCGAAGCCGAAGCAGGCGATATCATCTGCTTTACCGGCGTTGAGAACCTGGGTATTTCCGACACGCTATGCGACCCAGCCAATGTCGAGGCGATGCCCGCGCTAGTGGTAGACGAGCCTACGGTGAGTATGACCTTCCAGGTGAATAATTCACCATTCGCAGGCAAGGACGGCAAGTACGTCACCAGCCGCCAGATTCGCGAGCGTCTGCAGCGTGAGCTGATTCACAATGTGGCTTTGCGCGTCGAAGACAGCGAAGACCCGGATAAATTCCGCGTCTGCGGTCGTGGCGAATTGCACTTATCTATTCTCATTGAGACCATGCGCCGCGAGGGTTACGAGTTGGGTGTTGCGCGTCCGCAAGTCATCGTCAAGGAAGTTGATGGTGAACTCTGCGAGCCTTACGAAGCACTGGTGGTGGATGTCGAAGAACAGCACCAGGGCGGCGTGATGGAAGCCTTAGGTCAGCGCAAAAGCGATCTCACCAATATGGAGCCAGATGGTAAGGGCCGGGTGCGTCTGGAATATATGATCCCGACGCGTGGCCTGATCGGCTTCCGCACAGAGTTTCTGACCATGACCTCGGGCACTGGCCTGATGCACCACGTCTATGACCATTACGGCCCGTTCAAGAAGGGTAGTATCGGCGAGCGCAACAAGGGCGTGCTGATCTGCAACGGCGTGGGTAAGAGCATCGCTTTCGCGCTGTTCAATTTGCAGGATCGCGGCCGCATGTTCATCGGCCCCGGCGAAGATCTGTACGAAGGCATGGTCATAGGCCTGCACTCACGCGACAACGACCTCGTGGTAAATCCGCTTAAAGGCAAGCAGCTCACTAATATGCGCGCGTCGGGTTCAGATGAGAATGTAATCCTGGTGCCGCCGGTTCTGATGAGTCTGGAGCAGGCTTTGGAATTTATCAACGACGATGAACTGGTCGAAGTCACGCCCACCAAGATTCGTCTGCGCAAGCGTTTTCTGCTGGAGCACGAGCGCAAGAAATTGTCGCGCGCGGCAGCGGGCTAGGATAGCTAAATCGATTGTCATTCCCGTGCAAACGGGAATCCAGATGTTAATAGCTACTGCTGCCGCGTATAACGCATCGCTTTCTGCACATGCGTTGTCGGCTCTGGCTGCAGCGTGACATGCTCGATGCCATAGCGGTCATGCAGCAGGGTACGCAGCTTTTCCAATACATCTTCCCATCCCGATAAATCCTTCATCAGTACATGCGCCGACAGCGCCACCGTGCCCGACGATAACGTCCAGATATGCAGATCATGTACAGACTGCACACCGTGCACGGCGGCCAGGGCGCGGCCGATCTGCGGTAAATCCATGTCGCGCGGGACGCCTTCCATGATGACGTGCAAGGCCTCGCGCAACAGATTAATGCTGGAGTAAAGAATAAGTACGCAGATGAAGAGTGACAGGATAGGGTCAATCGGCGTCCAGCCGGTAAAATAAATTACCACGCCCGACATCACGGCTGCAATGGAGCCGAGTGTATCGGCCATTACGTGCAGTAGTGCCGCACGCATATTTAGCGTTTTCTCACCGCGACTAAGCAGTACGACCATGGCAAGATTTATCACGAGTCCTAGTGACGCGATGATGATCACAGTCTTCGCAGCCACTGCTTGTGGTGCGTGCATTCGCTCAATGGCGGAGACCAGGATTCCACCCACAATAAATAGCATGAATAAACCGTTGACGAGTGCAACCACTACCTCGGCTCTGCCCAAACCATAAGAGTGACGTACCGACGGTGGACGGCGTGCCATCCAGGTGGCCAGCAAAGCTAAGGCTAATGCGCTCGCATCGGTAACCATGTGGCCTGCATCGCCCAGCAAGGCGAGTGACCCCGCCCACCACCCACCTAACCCTTCCACGCCTGCAAAAGCTAGCGTGATAAGCATGGCATAGACCAAGCCATTGCTGCGGTGTGCATGATTGTGATGCCCATGCCCGTGGGCATGGCCGTGATGATTGTGACCCTGCATGTCCGTTATTCCTCTTGATGCTGCAAGCTTTACTTACGTTTTTTCAAAGGGCTTTCATCATAAGATATGACAAAGTTATGACACTTCACGCTTACTACTTGACGCTTACTTAAGATAAGTGCATCGTTCGCCTATAACACCACTCTAGCAGAATAGTGGAGACTAAAAAGTCCGTGATGAACCCTATAACACGCTTCCCCCTACGCCTCAGCGTTCCCCTGTTATTCCTCTGTGCCGCATTTATCTGGACGCTGTACTCGCTGCATCATGATGGACAATCCGCGCAACGGGAAGTGGATAAAACCATGCATCTGCGGCTCGACCAGCAGATGAGTAATCTCCAGCATAAACTGGAACACTTACTTAGCAGTAATGATGAAACAAGTCTGAAAATGGAATTTAGCTGGCCTGGTGCCGAACCCTACCTGCAAACTGCACTGCTTGCTGATGAGCAGGGCAAGGTTCTTTATGCGACGCATGAGGAGTGGGTGGGACATATTGTGGAGCAAGCCTTTCCGGAGATTCGTCCGGAATTGATAGTGCGTGCTAAAAATAACAGCAGCGGGGTTGTGGTATTCAATCCGGATCATTCTGCGGTGATGGGTTATCAGCCGATCATATTGGCCACAAACGGTACACAGCTTAACTCTACTCACGTTGGCACCTTGTTTATGCAATACGATTTAACTCAGCTTAAAGCGGCTGCGTCGCGCGACACAGAACGGCAGGTATTCCGGTCGAGTCTTTTTCTGGTGGGGTTTGCCGCTGCTCTGGCGCTACTGTTTCATTTTATTCTGACTCGCCGGGTGGCGCGTCTGGTCTCTGCCACTAAATACTTCGCCGCCGGAAATTTGAATGCAAAATCCGGTTTGCAGGGTAGCGATGAAATTTCCCGCATTGGCCAGGCCTTCGATCTGATGACCGATAAAATTACCGAAGACAGCAAGCGCCTTAAATTAAATGCGTTATTGCTGGAGCATCAGGCTCTCCACGATAAGCTGACCGAACTACCCAATCGCAACCTGCTGGAAGACCGTCTGCAACAGGGCATTTTGAGTAGTGCCCGCGGAGGCAAACCGCTCGCCCTGCTAATCATGGATCTGGATGGTTTCAAAGACGTTAACGATAGTCTGGGCCACCATGCCGGCGATGATCTGCTAAAGCAGATTGGCCAGCGGTTGCAGGTTACCTTACGTAAAACCGATACCGTGGCACGGCTCGGCGGCGATGAATTTGGTGTATTGCTGCACTCGGTGGATGCAGCGCAGGCCGAGCAGGCGGCGCGTAAGCTGCTGGAGGTGTTAGAGGCACCGTTTCAGTCCAACGGTCATTGTCTTAAGGTAGGAGTAAGTATCGGTATCGCACTGTTTCCTGAGCATGGCGCAAATGCCAGTGATTTGATGCGTCACGCTGACGTGGCCATGTATGCGGCCAAGCATGCCAAGACGGGTTGTGGTCTCTATAACGTACTGCAGGATCAAGATCGCATCGAGCAACTGGCGCTCGCCAGGGAATTGAATGGCGCGATGGAGAATAACCATCTGCTGCTTTACTACCAGCCCAAGGTGGACTGTAGGACGGGTCAGGTAGTCAGTGCCGAGGCGCTGCTGCGCTGGCAACATCCGCAGCTGGGGTTGCTGCCCCCGGATAAATTTATTCCTCTGGCGGAACGTACCGGTTCCATCAACGCGCTGACCCTGTGGATGTTCAAGGAAGCGCTGCAACAATGCGCTAGCTGGCGTCAGCAGGGCATCAACATCAGCGTCGCACTGAACCTGTCGGCGTGCAGTCTGCCTGAGCCGCAAATCTTCGAGCAAATTGCCGATATTCTGGCCGCCTGCAAGGTCTCGCCAACCTGGTTGGAATTAGAGATCACCGAGAGCACTATCATGACTGAGCCCGCGCGCGCCATGGAGTTGCTCATGCGCCTGGATGCGCTCGGCATACGCCTCACCATTGACGACTTTGGCACAGGCTATTCTTCGTTGACCTACCTCAAGAAGTTGCCGGTGGATGCCATTAAGATAGATAAATCCTTCGTGATGAGCATGCTGAACGATACCAACGACGCAGTGATTGTGCGTTCCACGATCGAGCTGGCGCATAATCTGGATATGAAGGTGACTGCGGAAGGAGTGGAGTCACAGGAAACCTGGGACTTGCTGGTGGAATATGGCTGCGATATGGCGCAGGGTTATTTCATTAGTTCCGCACTTACGGCGAGCGCGTTTACCCGATGGTTGGCGAACTCGCGCTGGGGCAAGCTAGGTGTCGTTGCTCAGGTCACACCCATCAAGAGCCGGGCCGCTTTGCTAAAGCAAATCCACTAATCGGATTTGCGCCGCCAGTCTCCCGATTTGCCACCGGATTTTTCCAGCAGGCCTATCCCGTCCATCGTCATGGCACGGTCCACCGCTTTGCACATATCATAGACGGTGAGCAGCGCGATTTGCACGGCGGTCAGCGCCTCCATCTCCACACCGGTCTGCCCCAAAGTTTCCACGCGCGTTTGGCAATACACCAACCCTTCATCTGGCCGGGCCTCCAGATTCACTTCTACGGCAGTGAGTGCCAGCGGGTGACATAAGGGAATAAGCTCGGCGGTTTTCTTGGCCGCCATAATTCCCGCCACGCGTGCCACACCGAGCACATCACCCTTACGATGAGTGCCCTGCAGGATCAATTCAAGCGTTTCGGGCTGCATATGGATGCGCCCCTCGGCGCGGGCCACGCGCCGCGTCACTGCTTTGTCGGCAACATCCACCATGTGGGCCTCACCGGCGCGGTTGAAATGGCTGAGTTTACTCATAGGCTTGTCCGGGCTAACGTGGCATGATAATGCAAAATCTTCCCGGCCTTGTCCATGACTATTCACGTTAAATACTTTGCCAGCTTGCGTGAGCGCCTGGGGCGTGCTGAAGACTGTATTGAGCCGACAGCGGCCATGACCGCAGCCGAGCTATGGGCTAGGCTCAACCAAAATATGCCCATACCTGACCGGCTCCTGATTGCCATCAATACGGAATACGCTAGTATGCACACGCTGATTAACGACGGTGATGAAGTCGCCTTTTTCCCGCCCGTGACAGGGGGCTGACATGCCAGTTAGCTTACGCGAGACCACTTTTGACCCGTGGGCAGAAATCAGTGCCTACCAGCACACCGTACTCGCGCAGCAGGGTAAATATGGCGCTACAGCCAGCTTCGTAGGCACGCTACGCGACGCCAATGAAGGCGACGCCGTGCTCGCCATGACACTTGAACACTATCCCGGTATGACCGAAAAGTTTTTGCAGAAAATCGCTACAGAAGCGGCAGAACGCTGGGCAATTCTGGATAGCCTAATTATTCACCGCTATGGCCAATTATTGCCTAATGACCCCATCGTAATGGTCGCCGTGTGGGCAACGCACCGTGCTGCGGCTTTTGAGGCCTGCCGTTACCTGATAGACGAACTGAAGCACCGTGCGCCGTTCTGGAAAAAGGAAACCCTGCCTGCTCGCACCCGCTGGGTAGAGGGGAATACGCCTTAATACTAACGCTCAGGGTGAAAATTTCCGTCTAATCAGGTAAAGTTTCACTTTAAAAGTTCAGCATGATCGCGTAGCCAACCACACAGGGATTAAAGCCATGCAAGACTATTACATCGCACCGTCTATCCTCTCCGCAAACTTCGCCCGCCTGGGTGAGGAGGTGGACAACGTTCTGGCGGCAGGGGCCGACATTGTGCATTTTGACGTGATGGACAACCACTACGTGCCTAACCTGACCATCGGGCCGCTAGTCTGCGAAGCCTTGCGCAAGCACGGCGTCACCGCGCCCATTGATGTGCATCTGATGGTCAAGCCAGTGGATCGCATCATTCCCGACTTCGCTAAGGCTGGCGCGACCTACATCACCTTTCATCCTGAGGCTTCCGAGCATATTGACCGTTCGCTGGCCCTAGTGCGCGATCAGGGCTGCAAATCCGGGCTGGTATTCAACCCGGCCACGTCCCTGGATTATTTGAAACATGTGATGGACAAGGTGGATATGATCTTGTTGATGTCGGTCAACCCTGGCTTTGGCGGGCAGAGCTTCATCCCCGCCACGCTGCCTAAACTGCGTGAGGCACGCCGGCTGATTGATGAGAGCGGCTACAAAATTCGTCTCGAGGTGGATGGTGGCGTGAAAGGTGATAACATCCGCGAAATCGCTGCCGCCGGTGCCGATACCTTTGTGGCAGGTTCGGCAATCTTTAGCACTGCTGATTACAAGGCCACTATCAGCAAGATGCGCGCCGAATTGGCTCAAGCAAAGTAATAATGTTTAAAAATAAGATGCCGCTAATAACACCGCAGATGGTGCTGATTGATGTGGACGGTACGTTGGTAGACAGCGTCCCTGACCTAGCCTTTTGCGTTGATGCCATGATGGTGGCACTCAACAGACCGCCGCACGGCGAAGGGAAGGTGCGTCACTGGGTGGGTAATGGTGTGGAGCGTTTGGTTAAACGCGCTCTCTGTGGAACACTGGATGGCGAGCCAGATGACGCCTTATACCAACAGGCCCTACCCATCTTTTTGGAGTTATACGATGCGAACACCTGTGTGCGTAGTTTTTTATATCCGGGCGTGCGCGAAGGCTTGGCTTTTTTGAAAGGCGCGGGTTACAAGCTCGGCTGTGTCACCAACAAGGCCGCGCAGTTTACCGAGCCGCTACTGCAACAACTTGGAATATTCGACGATTTTGCGATCATTGTCAGCGGCGATACGCTGCCGCAGAAAAAACCGCATCCGGAACCGTTGCTGCACGCCGCGCGTTTTTTCAAGGTTACCCCGCAACAGTCACTGATGATTGGCGATTCGATCAGTGATGTATCGGCCGCGCGCGCCGCAGGTTTCCAGATCATCTGTATGAGTTATGGCTACAACCACGGCGAAGATATCCGCACGGCTAATCCAGATGCCGTGATTGATTCTATGGCCGAACTGCCAGCACTGCTCGATAATCCCTTGAAAAAGCCGAGTAGCCACTGAGTAGCGAAAAATTGTAAAATAACCGTATCAACCCTTACCCCCGTAAAGTGGCAATCATGGCTGTGCAGATGGATGTACAAGTATCAGGCAAACGATGGTGGGCTTAATTCAAGCTCAACACTGTATTGCCTTGTATCTATCATCTTATGAGAAACAGCCATGACACCCGAACGATTTGCCACCCTGGCCACAGAGGGGTTTGACCGCATTCCACTGGTACGCGAGGTTCCCGCTGACCTCGACACACCGCTTAGCGCCTACCTGAAATTGGCCGACGGTCCGCACTCCTATCTCTTCGAATCTGTGCAAGGCGGCGAGAAGTGGGGGCGCTACTCCATCATCGGTCTGCCTTGCCGCACAGTGTTGCGCGTCACCGGCCATGACATCACCGTAGAAAAAGACGGTGCAATCTTGGAACAGACGACCGCCCCCGACCCGCTCAGTTGGATCGAGAATTTTCAGGCGCGCTATACCCACTGCGAGCTTGAAAACTTGCCGCGTTTCACCGGCGGGCTGGTGGGTTATTTCGGCTACGACACGGTGCGCTATATCGAGCCGCGCCTGGCCGACTGCTCTAAAGAAGACAGGCTCAACACGCCCGATATCCTGCTGATGGTATCGGATGAAGTCGCCGTGTTCGACAATCTGCGCGGAAAACTTTATCTGGTCATTCACGTCAACCCAGCCATTGATGACGCCTGGAACAAGGCTCAGCACCGCCTGGATGAATTAGCGCAACGGCTCCATCAAGCTGTGCCATTGCTGCCTGCAACGCAGCGCACGCAAGCCGTAAGTGAAACGGACTTCGTTTCAGGATTTACGCAAAAGGTTTTCGAAGCAGCCGTGCGGCGCGCGCAAGAATACATCGTCGAGGGCGACATCATGCAGGTGGTGCTGTCGCAACGCCTGACGATCCCGTATCAAAGCTCCGCGCTGGCACTCTATCGTGCCTTACGCACGCTCAATCCCTCGCCGTACATGCTCTATTTAAATCTGGGCGATTTTTACGTGGTCGGTTCTTCGCCGGAAATTCTCACCCGTCTGGAAGACGGCGTCATTACCGTGCGGCCTATTGCAGGCACCCGTCCGCGCGGCAAGACCGAGCAGGAAGATCACGCGCTGGAAGTAGAGCTACTGGCCGATCCCAAGGAAAGGGCTGAGCATCTTATGCTGATTGATTTGGGGCGTAACGACGTCGGACGCGTTGCGGAAACGGGCAGTGTTGATCTCACCGAGCGCATGCTCGTCGAGCGTTACTCGCACGTCATGCATATCGTTTCTAACGTCACCGGCCAGTTGAAGAAAGACATGACTGCTATGGACGTATTACGCGCCACGTTTCCCGCTGGCACCGTCAGCGGCGCACCCAAGATTCGCGCCATGGAAATTATTGACGAGCTGGAACCGGTCAAGCGTGGCATTTATTCGGGTGCAGTGGGCTATCTCGGCTGGAACGGCAATATGGACACAGCTATTGCCATTCGCACTGCGGTCATCAAAGATAGAATGCTGCACATTCAGGCTGGCGCGGGTATCGTTGCCGACTCGGTGCCTAGCAAGGAATGGGATGAGACCATGAACAAAGCGCGCGCTATTTTTAAAGCGGTTGCCATGGCTGAGGCAGGGTAAATTTATGCTGTTGATGATTGATAACTACGACTCCTTCACCTACAACCTGGTGCAATACCTGGGTGAGCTGGGCGCGGACGTGCGCATCTATCGCAACGACCAGATCAGTATCGCGGAGATTGAACGTCTTGCGCCGGATAAAATCGTCATCTCGCCGGGCCCCTGCACCCCGAACCAAGCAGGCATTTCGCTTGCTACGCTAGAGACTTTCGCGGGCAGGATTCCTGTCCTGGGTGTTTGCCTCGGTCACCAGAGCATCGGCCAGGCTTTCGGCGGCAAGGTTGTCCATGCGCGCGCCATCATGCACGGCAAAACATCGATGATCCATCATACCGGGAAAAGTGTATTCAAAGGCCTACCGACACCTTTCGAGGCCACGCGCTATCATTCGCTGGTCATCGAAAAAAGCTCGCTGCCGGATTGCCTGGAGATCACCGCCTGGACCGAAGACGAGCACGGGCAGATGGATGAGATCATGGGTGTGCGTCATAAAAAGTTCGCCATCGAAGGTGTGCAATTTCATCCCGAGTCCATCCTCACCGAGCACGGACATGACCTACTGAAGAATTTTTTAGTAAGTAGCTAAGCTATGGATATCCAATCTGCCATCCGTGCCGTTACTGAGCGTCGCAATCTAAGTTCACAAGAGATGACCGCAGTGATGCGCGCCATCATGAGCGGTGCAGCGACACCGGCTCAGATCGCCGGATTTCTCGTGGGTTTGCGCATGAAGGGCGAAACGGTGGACGAGATCACCGCTGCCGCACAGGTCATGCGTGAGCTTGCGGCTAAAGTAGAGGTGAGTGCGGCACATCTCGTAGATACCTGCGGCACGGGTGGCGATGGTGCTCATACTTTTAATATATCTACCGCAGCGGCATTTGTCGCTGCTGCTGCTGGTGCCAACGTCGCCAAACACGGCAATCGTTCTGTCTCCAGCAAGTGTGGCAGTGCCGACGTGCTGGAAGCGGCTGGTGTAAACTTGCAGTTAACACCCGCGCAGGTAGCTGAGTGTGTGGAAACTCTTGGCGTCGGTTTTCTGTTTGCACCCAATCACCATGGTGCCATGCAGCATGCGATTGGCCCGCGCCGTGAAATAGGCGTGCGTACCTTATTTAATTTGCTTGGCCCCTTAACCAACCCGGCGCGCGCGCCGCATCAGGTAATAGGTGTGTTCGACCCCCTTTGGTTGGAACCGCTTGCGCTGGTGCTGGCGCGTCTCGGCAGCCATCATGTGCTGGTAGTCCACGCCGATGACGGCATGGATGAAATCAGCATCGGTTCACCGACGCAGGTCGCCGAATTAAAGGAAGGGCGAGTGAATACCTATTCCATTACGCCTGAGCAATTCGGAATGAAACGTGCCGACATTAATCAGCTTTCGGTGGAGAGTGCAGAGCAAAGTCTCACCGTGGTGCGCGCGGTACTGGATAACGTGGCCAGCGCAGCGCGTGACATCGTTGCGCTGAATGCAGGTGCAGCAATCTACGTTGCGGGTGTCAGCTCCTCGCTGGAAGAGGGTGTTAAAAAAGCGTTGGAGGTCATCGCTAGCGGTGCTTCGCGCACAAAATTTGCAGGCTTGATTCAATTTACTAAAACCTTTTCACACTGATGCAAGCACCACCCGACATCCTCCAAAAAATCCTCAAACGGAAAGCCGAGGAAATTACTGAACGTAACGCTGCGCTATCACTACGCGAACTTAGCAAGCGTATCGAGTCCGCATCACCGCCGCGCGGTTTTTACGGTGCTATTGAGGCGCGCATCCAGGTCGGCCAAGCTGCGGTGATCGCCGAAATAAAGAAAGCCTCACCCAGCAAAGGCTTGTTGCGTGCTGATTTCCAGCCTGTCGAGATCGCTGCTTCGTATGAACGCCACGGTGCCGCTTGTCTTTCGGTATTGACGGATCGCGATTTTTTTCAGGGCGGGGATGCGCACCTGCAGCAGGCCCGTGCCGCCTGCACATTGCCCGTGCTGCGTAAGGACTTCATCATTGATCCTTACCAAATCTACGAAGCGCGGGTACTCGGTGCCGATTGCATTTTGTTGATTGTCGCCGCTCTGGGGGATCCCCAGCTGCATGAGTTTGCCGGGCTCGCCATGCATTTGAACATGGATGTATTGGTCGAAGTGCATAATGCAGAAGAGCTTGAGCGTGCACTTGCGCTCAATACACCCTTGGTAGGTATCAACAACCGCAATCTGCGTACATTTGAAACAAACCTAGATACCACGCTCGATTTACTCAAAGACATCCCGGACGACCGCATCGTGGTAACGGAAAGTGGAATTCATAGCATCGCAGATGTGGCGCTAATGCAAGCACATGGTGTGCATGCTTTTCTGGTCGGCGAAGCGTTTATGAAGTCTGCCGATCCGGGGCAAGGTCTGGCGCAGTTGTTTGGGGGAATATAGGTTGCTAATTTGTGAGAGAATAGGAACATGAAAGCGCGCATTAAATGGGCAGGAGATGCCAGTTTTATTGGTGAAAGTGCCAGTGGCCACGCCGTGGTCATGGACGGTCCGCCGGAAAGTGGCGGCCACAATCTCGGCGTACGCCCCATGGAAATGGTTCTGCTCGGTATGGGTGGCTGCACGGCATTTGATGTCGTGGACATCCTGAAAAAAGCGCGCCAGGATGTCACGGACTGCGTCGTCGAACTGCAAGCGGAGCGTGCTGACGCGATTCCGAAAACATTCACCAAGATACACGTGCATTTCATCGTCACCGGCAAGAGTCTGAAAGAAACCCAGGTTAAGCGCGCGATAGAATTGTCAGCGGAAAAATATTGCTCCGCCTCCATCATGCTGGGCAAGATGGCTGAGATTACTCACGACTACGACATCGTCGAGGCAAGCTGATCATGGGCAAACCAAAACCCACCGCCGGACTGCGCCATGTCGCCCTGCAGGTGCAAAATCTGGAAGCCTGTGAACACTTCTATGTGGAGGTAGTAGGGATGAGCGTCGAATGGCGCCCAGACCAGCACAATCTCTATCTCACCACGGGCAACGATAATCTCGCCTTGCACCGCACCCCTGCTGATCTGGATGTCGGTAGCCATCAGCGTCTGGATCACATCGGCTTTATCCTCACGGAAATAGATCAAGTAGACGTCTGGCACGACTTTCTATGTACCGCGCAAGTGCGTATCAAAGCACCGCCGCGCACGCACCGCGACGGCAGTCGCAGCCTCTACTGCCTCGATCCGGATGGCAACACCGTGCAATTTATTTTCCACCCCACTTTATCCACAAAATAGTGCATAATTGCGCCCGAACCAAACCGGTGGGTTTGCTAGTCTGAACAGATGAAGTTTGCGAACTGGAGGGGAACACCGTCATGTTGAAGCCGTTGAAGAAGTTGAAGCTGGAAGGTTTCAACAATCTCACCAAGACGCTGAGTTTCAATATTTACGATATCTGCTATGCCACCAGCGCCAAGCAGCGCAGTGAATATATCGAATATATTGACGAAGCCTATAATGCCGAACGCCTGACCCATATTCTCACCGAGGTCTCGCGCATCATCGGCGCCAATATTCTCAATATTGCTCACCAGGATTATGATCCCCAGGGCGCCAGTGTGACCATGCTCATTTCCGAAGAGCCGGTCATGTCATCCGACCGGGTGTACAACCTCGAAGTGCCTGGGCCGCTAGAGGCGCCTTCCGTCATCAGATCCGAGGCGGTGGTCGCCCATCTCGACAAGAGCCACGTCACCGTACACACCTATCCGGAAAGTCACCCCGATCCGGAAAGCGGCATCAGTACTTTCCGCGCCGACATTGATGTCTCCACCTGCGGACGCATTTCACCTCTACGTGCCTTGAACTATCTCGTACATAGCTTCGATTCCGACATCGTCATCATGGACTACCGCGTGCGTGGCTTCACGCGCGACATCACTGGCAAAAAACACTTCATTGACCACAAGATCAACTCAATCCAGAATTTTATTGATAAGGAAACCCGCGACCGCTATCAGATGATTGATGTCAATGTCTACCAGGAGAACATCTTTCACACCAAGATGCTGCTCAAGGAATTCGACATGGACAATTATCTGTTTGGCGTATCGAAAAAAGACGTCGAGCAGGAAGAAAAGAAAAAGATTAAGCAGAGTCTCAAGCGTGAAATGGCGGAAATCTTCTACGGCCGCACGATACCAAAGGGTCCCAAGCTGTCCAAGGATGAGTCTACCAACCAGTAGGCCTATGTTTTCGTAAGTACTTGGCTTCTAAGTATGCCAGATCCCTCATTTCATTCGGAATGACAGCTTTGTTGTCATCCCGAATGAAATGAGGGATCTGGCGTATAGAACGTAGGTCGGATCAAACGAAGTGGATCCGACAAGATTGTTACATGTTTTGTCGGTTCCGCCATGCTTGAACCGACCTACGGCTACAGACATAAAAAAACGGGCACTTGCGTGCCCGTTTTGAGGGTTACGGCTATTGTTTACGACTTAGAAGTTGTGATGCATACCGATCGAGAAGGCACCGACGTCTTCACCCGAAGTGGCCGGGCTAGCATTGCCACTCGCTGTCGCACTGCTGGCATTGGGGAAACCTAAGCCATAGCGGGCATTGGTATCATTGCCTACATGCGCATAGAGGGCATAGACCTCGGTGCGCTTGGAGAAGTGGTGGTACAGACCGACAGCGAAGTAGTCTGCGCCATCGTTAGCCTCGGGACTCTCGTTGGCATGGGCATAGGCAAATTTGGCGGTGTTGTTGCCGAAGTCATGCGCGATGTTGAAGTAATAGGCATCACGGTTGTTCTCGCTATCGCCTTCACTAGAATTTAGATTATCGTAGATGAAGGCTACCTTGGTCGTGCCCCAGAAGGTGTACTCGACCGAGGCTTTGTTGGCAGTGATGCGTTCATCACCTTCAATAGCGCCAGGGTTTGCCCGGTCAAAGGCATAGGTCAAGCGCCACGGGCCGTTGGTGTAGTTCACCTGTGCGCCGACGTCCGCAGCGTTCGGTCTACCTGAACCCGCGAAGTTCTCACCCGGGGTGTACTGCACGTGCCAGCTCAGGCCGTTGATGTTGGGGCCAAACCAGATAATGGCGTTGCCGAACCCGCTGTCTTCGCCGACTTCACCACCCTTAGTGGTACCGATGATGCCAGCATAATCCGCAATGGTGTTAATGAAGATATCGGTGTTGTTAGTGGCAGTCTTCCAGGGACGGCCCTGGTTACCTAAGGCCACGGTACCGAAGTTGCCGGCTAAACCGACCCAGGCGTCACGGCTGGTGCCAAAGAAGCTGCTGCCTTCACCCGAGCCACCATCAAAGCCTTGGCCATTATCCACACCGGCGAACACGTCCCAATGGAACACGGCCTTTAAGCCATTGCCCAGGGGTTCCCAGCCTTCGATACCAAACACGGATTGGTTGCTAGAGAC
>JAYTIZ010000039.1:0-25170 GCA_043731445.1 Gammaproteobacteria bacterium
CGTTAGGCATCATAAGGAAATACCGTGCCAAAGCCATACACCATTAAGCTCTTTCTCCCGTCGGGCCATCCGGGCGAAATCAAAATTATCGACAAGATGAACTGGACCGGGGTTGGACTTGAGGTGACCCGGTCGGCGTGGAAGTCAAATCGATCGCGAAAGGAATTCGACCAAGCCGGCGTATATATCCTGGTCGGCTACGAAGGATTCGACGACCTTCCAACCATTTACATTGGCCAAGGAGACGGAATCGGTGGGCGAATCGATTCACACGAGCGCGAAAAGTCATTCTGGGACCGCGCATTGGTGTTTATTTCCAGTAACTACGGACTGAATAGGGCCCACATAACATGGTTGGAATGCGCGCTCATCAAAAGAGCACAAGCCGCCAACCGATGTCATCTGGACAACAGCGTCACACCCAGTGAACCGAACCTTTCCGAGTCAGAGAAAGCCGACACAGAAGAGTTTCTGAATGAAATCTTGAGCATTCTTCCCCTCGTCGAGCTGCGAATATTCGAGAAGGCAGAAAAAATAACCGCAACGCCCCAGTCGGCAACGCCGAGCACTGCATCTATAGAACCCCTCGATACAGTCGTGGTTCCCGCACAAGAGGATGGATTCAAGCGAGTTTTCCTTGGCGAAAACTGCTGGTACGCGATCCGAATCGGGGGTGGCATGCTCGATAAGATCAAATACATCGCGGGCTATCAATCAAATCCGATCTCGGCAATAACCCACTATGCGGAGGTAGCCTCCATCGAGCCATACGGCGATGGCGGGAAGTACAAGCTAAATTTTAAAGGGCCTGCCAAAGAGATTGGGCCAATCCCTTTCGCGGACGCGACGACAGGGATGATGCAAGGTCCGCGCTACACAACTATGAAGAAGCTCAGAGAAGCTCGTAAGCTTACGGAGCTATTCAGGTGACGCCTGGCGCGTTATTCACCCGCTTATCACCTAGTCATGTAGCTCGTGCAACTGCGCGGTTATTTCTTCTTTTGGTAACTGCGCGATCTTCTTCACTGCCTGATAAAAAAGTGGAAGATCACCCTGTTGTTGCGCAAGCAGCGCCTGGAATGCCGGCACCAGTTCCGTGTAAATAGCGACCGAAGCAAGCTGTGCATTATTGGGCGCTTGCGTAAGCCAGGCGTCGTAGCGGTTAAAATTTCCCCAACTTGTTTTGAGCTGGCGGTATTCCTCTTGCAGGTTTTTGAACAATTCGGCTTTGCCTTCGCGTTTTTCTTCATCACTCTGCGCCGTGGTATACAGCGCGGCGAGTTTAGTGCGGTATTTCTGTAGCAAACTAATAAATTCTTTTTTTCGCTGCTGGGCGAGCGCAAAAGCGTTGCGTTGTTCTATGCTGCCTTTACTTTCCAGCCAGCGACGCATGCCTTCGGTTTCGACAGTCACCGCAAACGATTCATTGAACACGCTGTCATCGCGAACATAGAGCAACTGGTGAGCGAGTTCGTGAAAAATAAGCCGCGCAATTTCGGCATCGGAATACTTGATAAACGTATTCAGCACCGGGTCGTTGAACCAGCCTAGGGTCGAGTAAGCCGGTACACCCCCAACAAACACATCGTAACCTTGCTGTTGTAATCCGGCAGCAAACTGCTCTGCTGCGTCTTTGGCAAAATAACCGTGATAGTTCACACACCCGGCCACTGGAAAACACCATTCCTTGGGTTGTATGGAAAACTCCGGCGCGGCGAATACATTCCACACTGCGTAAGACCGTTGCAGATCGGCATAACGGCGGTAGCTGTTGTTATCCGGAAGCTGTAATTCGCGGCTGGCAAAAGCGCGTATCTCCAGAACGGCAGTGAGTTTCTTTTTCAGTGGCTCTGCGGTGGCGGGATCGTCAATGACTGTTTGGATGGGCTGCGCACGGCCTGCTAAATCTAGCTGCCCACGCGCCGATTGCCAGTAATAACCCATATTGGCGCAGCCCGTTAACCCTATAATCAGGGCCAAACTGGCTAGAATTTTTAGCTTAAGGGCGATCATCGTTGATTCGAATCGCGCTGCACAGATTTTGCACAAAAAATCCTGAAATTTTGCTGAAATTCTCTATGATCCTTGCACATCGTCTTTTTAACATGCGGGTGTGAAAAAATCACACATTGGTCTGGTATTACAGTGAGCACTGGACTAGCATTTTAACAGGGTAAGGGGGAAGTATGCGTCGCATCGTTTGGCTGTACATTGTCGGTATCATCTACGTGGTAGCCATCCTGGCTAGCAGACATTATAACGGCCCGTTACAAGGGACGGCGACACCCATACTGGAACACGCACCCACTCCGCTGGCGGCCGTCGAAAGCCTGCCGGAACCCACGCTGCCTTCGTTTATTGATTCTATCACTCCGCGCGCCAATACCACGGTCGCTGCCAACGGGCAGATCAGCATCGTGTTCCGCCATCCCCTAGTACCGCTAGGCCGGATAGATCAAGTAGAGACCCTGACAGCACTCAAGTATTTTTCCGTTACCTCGGGTGTGGAAGGCAAGTTCCGCCTCGCTAATCCCAACCTGGTTGTCTTTGAGCCCACCGAGACGCTGCCCGCCGCCGCGCGGCTGGAAGTCACCATTAAAAAAGGTCTGAAAGACCTGGCGGGAAATACCATTAGCGAGGACATTCGCTGGACGTTCGATGTGGATCCGTTACAAATCTGGATTTATGCTCCGGAGACGGCACCGCTTAATCCCAAAATTGATATCCGCAGCAACGTGCCGGTGCAGTTGGAAGATCTCAAAAAGGCATTGCACATTACCTCCGGGCAAACCAAGGTACCCGCTTTTTCTATTGAGGTTAGCGAAGAGCAGCGTTACAAGCTGCGCCGTTCTTCTCTGCAATCATCAAACCGACTAGTGGCGTTGTTAAAAAAAGAAGAAAACGATCCCACCCAAGCAGGCCATACCCATTTCATCGCGACATTTTCCGCACCCCTGCAAAAGGCTACGCCTTACAATATAGTGGTCGCGAAAGAGCTTATGCCTGCTTACGGCAATCTGGCATTAGCTGAAGCTGCCAGCAAAGACTTCTCAACTTTCTATCCCTTGCAGGCCACACTTAGTGGCTTCCCTTCTGCGGTGTTCACCGACGATGCGCCACGCCTGGAATTTAATAATGATCTTGTGGAAGGTGCGGAGAAATTCATTCAGGTCAGTCCACTACCTAAAGCAAAATGGTTTGTGTATCGCGGCTATGCTGGCATTAGTTTTGACGATCGCTATTTAAAAGCACAAACCGAATACACCTTCACCATCAAGCCGGGCGTGAAAGATGTGTTCGGCCAAACTCTGGAAGGAAGCAACACGTTCACCTTCACCACCGGCGATTATCGTCCGGGCATGTGGGCTCCGGAAGGCGTAACGGTGTTGCAACCTTCTCTGGACCAGAAACTGACTCTGCATTATGTGAACACCCATAGCGTGCGGCAAACTTGGCATGCGCTGAGCATCCGCGAACTGCAAACCCTGGGAAAAAGTGACGACATCTACGCCAACCAGTTGCGCGCCTTGTTACCCAATGAAAAACAATGGCAAGCACTGCCGGGTGGGCAACACAATGAGCTCGTCACCCACGATTATGATCTCACTGAATTGCTGCATGGCGAGTCCGGTGTATTAGTCTATGGCTTTAAAACTGATCTTCCTGTTAGCGAGGAGTTTACTCAGCAGCCAGAACGCATCGGCTTACTCGCACGCACCAATCTGGGTGTGTACAGCCAGTGGTTACCCCAACAAGGCAGCGCGCAGGTCTACAGCCTGGCCGATGGCAGCCCGATGCCCGGCGTAACGGTGAATGTTTACACGCTTGATCGTGCCAAGCCCTGCGTGAGCGGCATCACCAATGAGAACGGTGGCATGGATTGGAACAACGAGCAGATCGCGCCGTGTTTCGCCAAGACAGACGTTAAAGACGGTGCATTCTCCAACGCGCCGCGCCTGTTGCTGGAAGTAAAGAAAGACCAAGACTGGACCTTCGCCTTCAGCCATATCAACCAGCGCCGCTACTACGGCAACTATTCCGAGACTGTCTCTTACGAAGACCGCATGGGTGTGCCACAGCCCCTAGCCGACTGGAGCGGAAAACACGATTCGCGCGGTGTGCTGTTTTCCGACCGCTTCATGTACAAGCCGGGCGAAACTGCGACCTTCACCGGCATGGTGCGCTTCATGCGGCAAGGCAAACTCTATACACCCAAAGATCATGACTTCACGTTGGAACTTACCGATCCCGACGGCGCGAAGAAAAAACTAGGACAAGTGACCACGAATGCCTATGGCAGTTTCAGCACAACGGTTAGCGTGCCCGCAGACGCCAAGCTCGGCTTTTGGGAACTGACCGCGACTACTTCTAAAGCACCCGATCCGGAGTACTCGTTGCGCAATAGTTTCCGCGTGGCAGAATTTCGCGCGCCGCCCTTCAAGGTGCAAGCCCAGGCAGACAAACCTAAAGCGTATAGCCAACAGGATGTCACTGTGAGCATCGACGCTGATTATCTGCACGGTGCGCCGCTGGCGTCCGCCAAAGCGAATGTGAGCGTGACGCGCGATCAGCTTTCTCCGTCCTTCGACGGTTATGAAGAATTCTCTTTCGGCAAACCTTACATCTATCAGGAATTTGAAAAAGAACCGCTGTTTGAAGGCATGGTGCTACAGCAGGCATTAGTCTTGAACGATCTTGGCAAGACCACACTGCCGGTCAAGATAGACAAGCTACCCTACCCTGCACGTTATACGGTGGAAGCCGAAGTGAGTGACAGCTCCAATGCCAGTCTCACTGGCAGAACCACGTTCGAGGCTTACCCGAGCAAACAAGTGGTGGGGCTGCATACGCTCGATTATGTCATCAGCGCAGATATGCCAGTGAAGGCAGACGTTGTGGTGTTGGATACCGACGGCAAGCCTCTGAAGGGTGTGAAGGTAACGGTTGCACTCAAGCACATCGAATGGAACAGCGCGCTACACGCCTTGAGCAATGGCCTGGACTTGGAGCAACACCCGACGCTCGAAGTGCGCGGCACTACAACCGTGACCAGTGATATGAAACCCGTGCGGATAAGCCTGCCGGTGACACGTGGCGGGCAGTATGTGCTGGAGGCCAGCGTTGCTAGCCAGCCAGCGACACTCGCCGCAAGTGAGGTATTCGTCGCGGGTAACGAAGAGGCAAGCTGGTATCAGTCCAGCGACGATACGGTCAACCTTAAGCTTAACAAGACTGACTACAAGATCGGTGATACGGCAAATGTGCTGGTGCAATCGCCGTATCCTGAAGCGGAAGTGCTGTTCAGTGTGTTACGCAACAAACTATTTTACCGCGAGCGGCGCACCATCAAGGGCACGAGCACCTTGTTCAGTTTCAAGGTCACGCCGGACATGTTGCCTAACGCCGAGGTGCAAGTGATGCTCACGCGTCGTGGTGATATTAAATCCGCCAAGCATCTGGTGCGCCTGGGCGCGTCCAGTTTCAGCGTGAACCACGAACAACTCGCGTTGAAGATCGGCATGACGGCAGAGCACGCCACGCTGGAACCGCGCCAGCATCAGACAATTAAAATTCAGTTACAGGACGCGGACAATAAACCGGTGCAGGGGCAAGTCAGCGTGATCGTAGCGAACGAGGCGATCTTGCAGCTCAACAATCACCGGCCGCCTAATTTACTGGATACTTTTTATGCGTACTTCCCGGTGAATTATATCGTGAGCGATAATCGCAATTACGTACAGCTGTTGCCTAACTTCAAGCCTTTCGAAAAGGGCTGGGGTTATGGTGGTGGCCTAGCGAGTGCGTTGGCGAATAATTTGCTGCGCAAAAATTTTCAGCCCATGCCATTTTACCGGCTCGATGTAGTCACCGATGCTGCGGGCAAGGCCGAGGTCGGCTTTGATATGCCGGATGATCTTACCACCTGGCGCGTAATGGCCGTTGCCGCTGATGATGCGCAACACTTTGGCAATAATGACATTACCTTCAAGACCTCCAAGCTCTTGATCGCCGACCCTGTGCTGCCACGCTTTGCCCGCCTGCATGACACGTTTGATGGCGGCATACAGCTCATCAATAGTTCCAAAAAAACCGGCACTGTAAAAATTCGTGGTGAAGTGACGCAACCCTTTCAATTTGTCACACAACAAGGTTTAGCCTCAGCCGTGGAATGGCGCGTTAAACTTTCCGACAAGCCTCTCGCGCAACGCGTACCGATTCGTGTAATGGGCCTGGGTAGCGCCGATCTCCGCTTCAAAGTGGAAGGTGAGAATGATCTCAAAGGTCTGAGTGATGGCTTCAAACTTTCACTGACCGGCGTGATACACCAATCTTTGGAAGGCACAGTTCAGGTTGGCGCCAGCAAAGAGGCAACGACCCGCGTACCGCTTAACTTGCGTGAAGATGTGGTCGAAAATATCGGCGGACTCACTGTGGAAGCAGGCTCGACCTTGATGCCTGCGATCACCGAGCCGCTCGATTATATGATCCAGTATCCGTTTGGTTGCGTGGAGCAAACGTCCACGCGCCTCATCGCGCTGGCGAATATGAAATGGCTCTCCAGCCATTATGAGTTTCCGCTCGACACCAAAAAACTCGACAACGACGTCGCGGCCGCATTCAAACACCTGCTCAAGATGCAGACTGATAGCGGTGGATTCGCCTTCTGGGTAGGGCAACGTGAGGCGACCTACGGCCCAATCAATGCACACACCGCACGTGCGCTGCAAGCTCTGACAGAAAATGGTTTCGCAGTACCCAACGAAGTAAAGAAAAATCTCGGCACGTATCTCGACAGAGAGCTGCGCGATGTTAAAAGATATACCTACTGGTATGGTATCGCGCTGGATGAGATCCGCGGTCTCGAAGCTCTGGGCTCACAACGCGATGATTATTTGCAGGAAATTTTTGCGGCGCGCGAAACACTGGGGCAAATTGATCGCGTCAAACTTGCTCTCGTGCTTTCAACACGTCCTGCATGGACGAAAGAGTTTGAGCAGTTCATGCGGGAGCTGCGCACCAGTATGGTGTTTGACGGTCGCACCGCACAACTCACCGGCAATACCGGTAATGATCTGTGGGGCTGGCTGGGTGATATGCAGGTACAGCAAGCGCTCGCCCTGCGTGCCTTCGCACAATACCCTTCAGCTGATGACGCGCTGGTGGACAGATTATTGCGCGGCCTACTGAATGCGCGCAAAGACGGTTTGTGGAATAACACCTATAGCAACGCACAAGCACTGGATGCTTTGGTGTATTTCGCCCGCGCACGCGAAGCGGAAAAACCCAATTACACTCTGGAAGTAAAACTGGCAGAACGCAGCCTGTTGAAAGAAGTGTTTGACCGCTTCAAGCAGACCGATGTATTCACACCCATGCAACAACTGCCCAGCGGCAAGAGCGTGCTAGACTTCAACAAGCAGGGAACGGGTACGCTGCATTATCTGGTGAGTTATCGCTATTCGCCGTTAGCCCCTGCGCCTGGGCGCGACAGCGGCATCAACGTCAAGCGCGTACTCACCGAAGCTGGCAATGATAAGCCGCTGGCGGAATGGAATGAATCGGTGCCCGATAAAGCGCTGATATTACATGCCGGGCAAACGTATCGCGTGAAACTGCATGTCACGCTCAAGCAGTGGAGCTCGCACATTGCCATCTCCGATCTTCTGCCTGCGGGGCTGGAAGCAGTGGACACGCGACTTGTGACCAGCAGCCAACAATATCAAACCAATGATGACTGGAGCTTCAGTTATAAGGAAACCGCCGATCAACGTGTGGATGCGTTCATTGATCAAGCGAATCCAGGAGCTTATGATCTGGAGTATTTCGTGCGCGCCGTAACGCCCGGCAGCTACACCTGGCCGGGCGGCGAAGCCATGCTGATGTATACGCCGGAAACGTTCGGGCGGACTGCGGCGAGTGCGCTGGAGATTAAAGAATAGAGATTCATTTAACCCCAAAGCCATACGTAATTCGTTATTATGCTACACACTCAAAGGGATGTGCTATGACGCTATCGAAACGTTTTATGTTATGGCTGGTGCTGAGTTTCTTCACCTGCATCGCCAGCGCAGCGGTGCCCATATCGGATAATGAAATCCCCGATACCCTCAAATCCTGGGTGCCGTGGGTGCTGTATGGCCAGGAACAACGCCAATGTCCATTTTTGTACAACGATAGTGAAAGCCGCGAATGCCTCTGGCCGGCGCGGCTGCAACTCACACTCACCGCCACCGATGGGCAGTTCAGCCAGGAATGGCACGCGTTCAGCAAAGCGTGGGCAGCTCTACCCGGCGATGCCCTGCACTGGCCACAACAGGTGATGGTGGACGGTCAGCCCGCCACGGTGAGCGGGCGCAACGGCTTGCCCGGTGTGCAACTGGAGTCTGGCCTGCACAAAATCGCTGGCGTATTCCATTGGGATGCGCTGCCTGAAGCACTCAGCATTCCCGCCAGCACCGGTCTGCTGGATCTCACGCTGAATGATGCGCCGGTGGCATTTCCCGATCTCGACAACGGCAAACTCTGGCTGCAACGGCAACTTGCCGAGGGCGCTGGCGAGGAACGCCTGGACGTCAACGTGCAACGCCTCATCAGCGATGACATCCCGCTTCGACTCACCACGCGCATCGAGCTGGATGTATCGGGCAAGAGCCGCGAGGTGTTGCTGGGCAAGGCATTGCTGGCCGACTTCGTGCCGATGGCGATCAATAGCGATCTGCCCGCACGCATGGAAACTGATGGCCATCTGCGCGTGCAGGTGCGCCCGGGGCACTGGGTTGTGGAGTTGATTGCGCGTCATGACGGCCCCGCGAACATGCTCAGTGCCATTGAGCCGGAAGGCCCGTGGGCAAAAGAAGAAATATGGGCATTCGAAGCACATAACGAGTTACGCCTCGTCACGCTCGAAGGCATCACAGCGATTGATCCACAGCAAACCAGCATGCCGGAGCAATGGAAACATTTTCCTACGTACCGTCTGCATGCGGGCGATACTCTCAATTTGGTGGAAAAGAAACGCGGTGACCCGGAGCCTGCACCCGATCAGCTCAGTCTGCAACGTACCTGGTGGCTGGATTTCGACGGCGGCGGTTACACATTGCAAGATCAGATCAACGGCACGCTAAATCGCAGCTGGCGTCTCGAAACAAACGCGCCCTTGCAACTCGGGCGCGTAGCGGTGGACGGACAGGAGCAGTTCATCACGCGCCTCGCCGAAAATGCGCGCTCCGGCGTGGAAGTACGCCGCGGCATCGTGCAGATCAGCGCCGACAGCCGCATCGAAAATACAGGGCACGATCTTCCAGCCGTGGGTTGGGAGCAGGATTTCACGCAGGTATCCGGCGTGCTTAATCTGCCGCCGGGCTGGCGTTTGCTCCATGCCAGCGGCGTGGATCACATCCCCAATACCTGGATCAAGCAATGGACACTGCTCGATATTTTCCTGGTGCTCATCATTGCGCTCAGTATCGGTAAGCTCTGGAGCTGGCCGTGGGGTGTAGTCGCGCTCGTCACGCTCACACTTATCTTCCACGAATGGGGCTCGCCGCATTGGGTATGGCTCAATATACTCGCCGCCGTCGCCTTGGTGCGCGTGTTACCCACCGGACGCGCCAGGCAAACTGTCGAATGGTATCGCCGTCTGGCGCTAATCGCGTTGGTGTTGATCGCGCTGCCGTTCATGGTGACGCAAGTGCGCCAGGGTTTATTCCCGACGCTGGAACAACCCGGGGCGGTGATCGGTGGCTATGATGGGCGAATGCAGGTATCGGCAGTCCCAGCTCAAGCAGAAGATGCCGGTACCATGCAAGACAAGATGGAGTTAAAGAGAAGCATGACACCCGAAGCTGCTTCTGCGCCTGCACCCATGGTCTCCGGCGGAATTGTCAGCCCTGACGCACTAAAAGAATCAGACAGCTTTTCTTCCAGGGCCAAACAAAAACTCGCGCTCGACGAGATTGATCCCAAGGCGCAGGTACAAACTGGCCCGGGTCTGCCACACTGGCAATGGAACACTATCAATATGAATTGGAGCGGCCCCGTTGAGCGCAACCAGCAACTGCGGCTCTGGTTGATTCCACCCTGGGCGAATCTCGCGCTGGCCTTCTTGCGCGTGATCCTGCTCGCGGCGCTGGTGTTGCGCGTGCTAGACATCACTCTGCCGCGTTTACCTGACAAGTTCACCCGCTTGCTACGACCCAAAACCGCAGCACCCGTGCTCTTGTTTGCTCTTGCCGTGCTACTCACGCCGTTCGCTGCACGTGCCGAAACGACACCTGGCCCTGAACTGTTAAATGAGTTACAGCAACGTCTACTAGTGAAACCCGAATGTCTGCCTGAGTGCGCACTCAGCCCGCGTCTTGCGCTGGAGATCAGCGCAACGCGTTTACGTGCGCGGCTGGAAGTACATGCCAGCGAAGACACCGCCATCCCATTGCCTGGCCAGGCGCAACAGTGGGTTGCTCAACAGGTGTGGTTGGACGACCAACCGGCTAACGCATTGCTGCGCCGGGCGGAAGGAACGCTGTGGCTGCAAATCCCCAAGGGCAATCATCAGGTGCTGATGGAAGGCGCCTTGCCTGCGCGTGAAAGTGTGCAGCTCAATCTACCTTTGAAATCACATCGTGTCGAAGTGCTTAGCACCGATGGCTGGACCGTGGCAGGTCTGCATGAAGATGGTCTGGCGGACGACAATCTGCAACTCACGCGCACCGCGAGTACAGACGCCAGCGATAAAACTCTTGAAGCAACAGCGCTGCCGCCTTTTGTGCGCGTAGAGCGTGACTTGTTACTCGGCCTGACCTGGCAAGTGGAAACGCGCGTGATCCGCATGACGCCGCCAGGCTCGGCGGTGTTGCTCGAAGTACCCTTACTGGAAGGTGAATCTGTCGTCACGCCCGATGTGCGTGTTGAAGACGGCAAGGTGCTGGTCAACCTCGCCGCGCAACAAACTGAAGTGCGTTGGACTTCCGTGCTAAAACAACAAGAGTCCCTGCAGTTAGTTGCGCTAGAAAGCGTGCCTTGGGTAGAAGTGTGGCGCGCCGATGTCAGCCCCATCTGGCACGTGGAACTAAAAGGCATACCGATCATTCATCATCAGGATGGTGCGGGGCACCGGCTGCCGGAATGGCGGCCCTGGCCGGGCGAGAGTGTGAACATTTTGGTTACGCGGCCAGCCGGTGTACCGGGCCAGACGCTGACGTTGGAGCGTAGCCATCTCAACGTGGCACCTGGCCTGCGCGCGACGGATGTGACGCTAGGTTTGAGTCTGCGCAGCAGTCAGGGCGGACAGCATCGCGTGCATCTGCCTGCGGACGCCGAGCTGCAATCGGTGACGATCAACGGACAAACCCAACCCATTCGTCAGGAAGGCTCCGCCGTCACACTGCCACTGACGCCGGGCGTGCAAGAGATTCAACTAGTGTGGCGCGAAGCACGCGGCATCGTCACACGTTTCGATACACCGCAAGTGGACGTGGGTGCTGCCAGCGTCAATACGCAAATTGAATTGACGGTACCTGATGAACGCTGGATATTATTCCTCGGCGGTCCGCGTGTAGGACCTGCGGTGTTGTTCTGGGGTGTGCTGCTCGTCATCCTGCTCGTCGCAGCAGGTTTGGGGCGTGTGCCACTCACGCCGCTCAAGATCTGGCACTGGATCTTGCTCGGTTTGGGTTTAAGCCAGGTGCCAGTCTGGCTTGCCCTGCTCGTAGCGGGCTGGTTATTGGCCCTGGGTTGGCGCGAACGCACGCTGATTGCACAGGATAATTCGCGCTACTTTAATCTGCGCCAGGTAGTGCTTGCCGTGTGGACGCTGTTCGCAATGGCCGGTTTGATCTATGCGGTGCGCACCGGTCTGCTCGGTCATCCTGATATGCAGATCATCGGTAATGGTTCCAGCAGCACATTGCTGCGCTGGTATCAGGATCGCAGCGCGGCGATGCTGCCGCAGGCCTGGGTACTGTCCGTGCCGCTCATGGCCTATCGCTTTCTGATGCTGGCCTGGGCCTTGTGGCTAGCTTACGCCTTGCTCGGCTGGCTGCGCTGGGGTTGGACGTGTTACAGCAAAGATGGATTATGGCACCGTCTCAAGTTGAAAAAACCCACGCGTATGCCGGAGGCAACCAAACCTTCGCCGTGAACCGCCGTGTGCTTAAACTAATCGGCTATAGTAGCGCTGCACTACTACTGGTCTGCGCAGCGGTGCGCATCAGTGCGGCGCTATTGCCGGTGCATCTGGCCGAGCAAGCCTCGTTCGATGCGCGCTATTTCACCGATCGCTATGGCAAACCGTTGGGCGTGATTCTGTCGGAAGATCAGGAGCACACCATCCACGTGGAACTGGGTGATGTCTCGCCCTATTTTGTGCAGGCCCTCGTAAGTGCAGAGGACAGCCGTTTTTACGAACACGGCGGCGTAGATTATACGGCCCTGTCACGCGCACTCTGGCAACACACTACACTGGATGATACGCGCAGCGGCGCGTCTACCATCACCATGCAGCTCGCGCGCATGCTTGACCCCAAGCCACGCACCTTGCTCAGCAAGTTGCATGAAATCTATCAGGCCTGGCGCATGGAAGCGGGCATGAGCAAAGCTGAAATTCTGCGCGCGTACATCAACCGACTGCCGATGGGTGGAAATCTTTACGGCGTGGAGGCAGCGAGCCGACATTATTTCGGGGTGAGTGCACGCGGGCTTGATCTTGCCCAGGCAACGCTGCTGGCCGCGATTCCTAATAATCCCAATCATCTGCAACCTCACAAAAATTTTGCCTCGTTGCGTACGCGCCAGAACTACATTCTGGCCCGCCTGCAAGCACAGAAGGCGATTGATGCTGCAACGCGCCAACAAAGCTGGCAGGGAAAACTCAGCTTGCGCGACCCTGCACAAAAATTGTTTGCGCCGCATTTGTTGATGCGCCTGCACCAGACCCAAGCCCACGATGCACATCTGTTGCAAACCACACTCGACCTGGAATTGCAGCGCTTCATCGAACAGCAGGTGCGCCACACCCTGCTTTATCTCAATGGCGTGCGCCAAGCTGCGGTGCTCGTCGTCAACAACAGGAATGGCGAAGTGCTGGCCTATGTCGGCTCGCCTGATTATTACGAACCGCATGAAGGCATGAACGATGGCGTGCAGGCCAAGCGCCAATCCGGTTCAGCTCTAAAGCCTTTTCTATATGAATATAGTTTCGAGAAAAATCTGATTCAGCCGACCACTATCCTCGCCGACATTCCCAGCCGTTGGGATCTGGGCGACCAGCCCGGTCAATATGCTCCGCAGGATTACAGCAAAGATTTTCTCGGCCCGGTACGCGCAAGTGCAGCGCTTGCCAACTCGTTGAATGTTCCCGCAGTACGGCTGCTGGAAACTATTTCGGTTCCGGCTTTTCAGGCCCGTTTGCAAACGCTCGGCATTCATCTGGCGAATAATGCTGACTACTACGGTTTAGGTTTAGTGTTAGGTGGCGCTGAAGTTTCGCTGGAAGATATGACACGCGCCTACCTCACCTTCGCGCGCTCAGGCGACAGTCTGCCTTTGCAATTTGTACGCGCCGTCAATGGTAAACGCGTGGCGAACGAGAACGAACTTTCACCCGTGGGCGATGCGCAGACCTGGCAACTCACAGGGCAACTTTTGTCTGACCCTTATCTGCGCGCACAGAGCTTCGGCGTGGACTCCATCCTGCGCTTGCCGTTTCCGGTAGCCGTTAAAACCGGCACGTCTTCACACCATCGCGATAACTGGACCTTCGGCTTTAGCAGCGACTATACGGTCGGCGTGTGGGTGGGCAACTTCGATGGTGAACCGATGAACACTCTCTCCGGTGTCACCGGTGCAGCGCCCCTGTTTGCCAAGATCATGCTGCGCCTGCACGAAAACTCTCCTCCCACGGCGCTCCCGCTACCGGAGAAATTCGTCAAGGTAAGAATCTGTCCCTTGTCCGGTGAGGCACCGGGTAAATTCTGTCCGCATGTGGCGCTGGATTTTATTGCCAAAGACCGGCTTGCTGAATTTGAAGCGCATCCCTGCGATTGGCACCAGCCACACAATGAGGTGCGGCTACCTGCGCTCTATCAGGAATGGGCACAGCGCCATCAAGTACAAGTAGCGCAGTCCGGCGTATTACGCATTCTTCATCCCGTGGCGGGTAGCCGTTACGTGTTAAGCAACACTATTCCCACGTTGCAGCAAAATCTGGAGTTAAGGGTCAGCGGCATACACGAAGGGCTGGTGTGGCAGGTGGACGGACACATTATGCCCGCTAGCGAAGATCATCTTTTGTGGCCCGTGCAGCTTGGTAAACATACGCTGCACGTGAACAGCGTGGACGGCCAACAGGCCGAAGCAATGTTTGAAGTGGTTAAGGAAGAGGACTTACCTGTAGCGAATCCGGCGGACCGCCCGTCACAAGCGCTCTACCCGCTGGCACTGCATTAATCAAATTAATCCAGTGTCGCTTTCGCAGCGGCAGATTTAAAATTCTTGCTGATCTCCAGCATGCGTTCCACAGAGCGGCGCGCGCGCTCAACCACTTCGGGCGCAACATGTACTTGCGGTTGCAGGGTTTGCAATGCAGCAAGAATTTTCGGCAACGTGATGCGCTGCATGTGTGGGCAAAGCACGCAGGGGCGCACGAAATCCACACCAGGATGCGCAACGGCAACGTTATCCGCCATTGAGCATTCGGTCACCATCACCACCTTGGCCGCGCCGGAACTGCCCACGTCTTTTATCATGCCCGACGTCGACCCGACATAATCGGCTTCAGCACAGACATCCGGTGGACATTCGGGATGGGCCAATACCCGCACACCGGGGAACTGTACGCGCAGGTCGCGAATCTGCTGTGGCGTAAATCGCTCATGCACCATACACGTACCCGCCCAGGAAATAATCTTGATCTGGGTTTGCGCAGCAACATTCTGTGCAAGATATTTATCCGGTAAAAAAATCACCTGCTGCGTACCAAACTCGCGCGCAGCGGCTTCGACGATGTCGAGGGCATTCGCTGAGGTACAGCAGATATCGGACTCGGCTTTCACCTCCGCAGAGGTGTTTACATATGTCACCACTGGCACACCCGGATAGCGCTGCTTGAGCAGGCGCACATCGGCGGCGGTAATACTTTCCGCAAGCGAGCAACCGGCTTTGGTGTCAGGGATCAATACCGTGCGCTCTGGCGCGAGCACCTTCACTGTCTCGGCCATAAAGTGCACGCCCGCCATTACAATAACGGGCGCTTCGTCTATATCTAATTCTGCCGCCCGCCGTGCCAGTTCCAGCGAATCACCGCGAAAATCAGCCACACCGTAGAATATTTCTGGAGATTGGTAGTTGTGCGCGAGGATAATCGCACGGCGTTCGCGCTTGAGTTGATTGATTTGATGTATCAGCGGCGCTTTAAGCAACCAATCCACATCGCTGACCATGTCGTGAATTTTTTCCCACACTGGCTGCGTTGCTACGGCAACTTCATCAGTAAAACTTTCGTCGCGGTAGGTTAAAAGTGGTGCGGGTGCGGAAGACACTTGCGTTTCGCGCGTGCGCTTACCAGACACTCGGTCATCCTGGTAATAAGGGTCTGTGTCCATGATTTGAGTGTTGGTCATAACCCTAGTTCTGGCTGAAAGTTGTAGTAATAGAGAGCTGCAGTACAGGCAGCGTTTACCTGTACGAACTCACTGATTGAACATAGTTTGGGGATATCCCTAGTTTCTTCTTTTATTCCTTACAGATGGAACTCTATCGCTTCCTGTATCAACTTGATGATTTATTTTTTAGTTTCCTTAGCTGTGATACAGCGGGGCGCGCCTGGAATATACGCCCCGTAATCTGATCCCTCGGCACTCGCTTTGAAACTTTACTAAGACTTGGTAGATTTTTGGATAGTTCAGCAAGAGAAAGGAGCGCATTATTGACAGCCTCCTCAGTTGGGAAGAGCCGTGCGACTTCTGGAGTAAGACGAATCAGATTACTTCCCTTAGTGATACGCGCATAGTACTTTCCTCGGACACCTTTGCCTGGCAGGGTTTCTAGAGAAAAGTTGCGATCAAGTGGATCAGCTTCAGTAGTTTTCTTCATAGATTTTCCTCTCATCACGTGTGACTCGACGTGCACTAATGATTCGGATACCACTGGTAGTCTCAATATGTGAGACTACCAGTATTCTGCGTCGCTCTGACATGCCCAAGGTCAGGAACCGGGCTTCGCCCAATGAATGTTCACCATCATGGTAAGTGACCGCAAGCGAGTCCGAAAATACGCTTGCGGCCTCCACTAAAGTGACTTTGTGTTTGGCTAGGTTTGCAGCTGCCTTCTCGTCATCCCAGTTAAATTCGAACATGACACGATTTGCGGGTAATCTGATCGGTAGAAGCTATTTTATCACTATGCCGAAGCAGACTTTGTACTAACCTGGCGCAACCGTATGCCTAACTCCCGCAACTGTGCTTCGCTGGCGGGTGAAGGTGCATGAGTCAGCGGACAACTTGCGCTCTGCGTTTTCGGGAAAGCCATCACTTCGCGGATTGACGCTGCGCCCGTCATCAGCATGGCCAGGCGGTCGAGGCCAAAGGCGATGCCGCCGTGCGGTGGGCAGCCGTATTTCAGAGCTTCGAGCAGGAAACCGAATTTTTCTTCTGCTTGTTCGTCGTCGATGCCGAGCAACCGGAATACGCTGGATTGCATTTCCGTGCGGTGAATACGCACCGAACCGCCGCCCAGCTCCGTGCCGTTCAACACCAGGTCGTAGGCGCGTGAGAGACACGCGCCCGGATCGGCTTCCAGTTGTTCGATGGAATCTACTTTGGGCGCAGTGAACGGATGATGTAAAGCCTGCCAACGCCCAGCTTCGTCGTCGCGCTCAAACATCGGGAAGTCGACTACCCAGAGCGGTTGCCAGCCGGCTTGAATCAGCCCGCGATCTTCACCGAGTTTTATGCGTAACGCACCGAGCGCTTCATTGACGATCTTGGCGCGATCGGCACCGAAGAAAATCAGGTCGCCAGTCTTGGCGTTGGTGCGCTGCATGATGCCGGCGATGACGTCGTCGGGCAGGAATTTGAGGATGGGTGATTGCAAACCGTCGCGGCCATTGGTGCTGTCATTGACTTTGATATAGGCGAGACCCTTAGCGCCGTAGATGGAAACGAACTGCGTGTAGTCATCCAGTTCCTTGCGGCTGAGGCTCGCACCGCCCGGCAAATTCAGCGCGGCGACACGCCCAGCAGGATCGTTGGCAGGCGCAGAAAAAACTTTGAATTCGACGTTGCGCATCAGATCGCCGACATCTTTTAATTCTAATGGGATGCGTAGATCGGGTTTGTCCACGCCATAGCGTGCAATCGCTTCGGCATATGTCATGCGCGGAAAGGGATTGGGCAGCGCGGCATTCAACACCGTGGCGAATAATTCACGGATCATTTCTTCCATGAGGCCGGTGATCTGCGCTTCGCTCAAGAACGATGTTTCAATGTCGAGCTGGGTAAATTCCGGCTGGCGATCGGCGCGCAGGTCTTCATCGCGGAAACAGCGCACGATCTGATAATAGCGATCGAAGCCGGACATCATGAGCAACTGCTTGAACAGCTGCGGCGACTGCGGCAGCGCAAAAAATTCGCCGGGATGCGTTCGGCTAGGCACCAGATAATCGCGCGCGCCTTCCGGCGTGGCTTTGGTCAGAAAGGGCGTTTCGATATCCAGGAAATCGCGCTCGTCGAGGAAACCGCGCAACGCACGGGTGATCTGCGTGCGCAGGCGTAACCTGGCCTGCATCTCCGGACGGCGTAGATCGAGATAACGGTAACGCAGCCGCGTTTCTTCGCTGACGCCCTCTTCGTCAATCTGGAACGGCGGAGTCTGCGCCGTATTCAGAATTTCTACGGATTCACAGGCGACTTCTATCTGCCCGCTAGGCAGATTAGGATTTTCAGTGCCGGGCGGGCGGCGGCGCACTTTGCCAGTGACGCGCAACACGTACTCGCCGCGCACGCGCTCGGCCGTGCCGAAAGTTTCTGGATTGGCAGGATCAAACACGACTTGCGCCAGACCTTCGCGGTCGCGCAGATCAATGAAGATCACGCCGCCGTGATCACGCCGCCGGTGTACCCAGCCGCACAAACTGACTTGCTTATCGAGTAGTGAGGCGTTTAATTCGCCGCAATAATGGCTGCGCATGAAAAATCCTGTGCTAAAAGGCTGGGAATGTTACGGCTTAGTGTCGGCGCGTGCAAGCCTGTCGGTGATTTCACTGGGCAGGGATTCCTTACGCCATTCCGGCACGACGACGCCGAGCGAGATGACCAGTTTGAAAGCCTCGTCCACGCTCATGTCCAGCTCAATCGCATCCCGGACGGGTACCAGAATAATAAAGCCCGACGTGGGATTAGGTGTGGTCGGGACAAATGCGGTGATAAGTTGCTGTCCGGTGCGGGTTTGCGCCTCGATGATATCTGCGCCGCTCTGAAATGCCAGCGTCCATAAACCGTGACGCGGGTATTCAATGAGCAACACCTTGCGAAAGGATTTCCCCGTGGGTGAAAACACGGTCTCGGCGACTTGCTTGGCACCGGAATAGATGGAGCGCACCAGCGGTATGCGTGCGAGCAAGCTTTCCCAGGCCGCGACCAGACGGCGGCCAAACAGATTGGCGACCACGACACCCGTCACGAGCACTACCGTTACCGACAACACCACACCTAATCCGGGGATGCGAAAACCCAGCAGGGCTTCAGGCCGGTAATCAGGCGGCAACAACAACAGCGTGTTATCCATGAAGTTGACCAGCAGACGAATCACCAGCACGGTGACACCTAGCGGCAGCCAGATTAACAACCCGGCAATGAGATAACGCCGCAATGCTGACATCGCTTTACTTTTTGAAGTGGATTTAGGCGGCATTGGGGGTAACGGTTTTGCTTTCTGTGGCCACTGGCTCAGTGCTCTTGGTAACGGGTTCCTTTGCAGTCTCTGTGCCCTTAATCGCTTCCTTGTTGTCCTTGGGCTCAGTGCCAGCAACAGCTTCCTTGGTGTCGCTATCCGCAGCCGGTTTTTTAGCGCCGTCCTTAAAATCGGTCTGATACCAGCCGCTACCCTTTAAATGAAAGGCCGGCGCTGAGAGTTTTTTCTTGAGCGTCTGAGCCGCGCACTTGGGACAATCCACCAGCAACGCGTCGCTCATCTTCTGGATGACCTCAAGCTGATGCCCGCAGGCAGTGCATAGATACTCATAAATAGGCATGGGAGTGGTCTTTCCGTGTTTGAGCAGCGGCGAACAAGCTAAACTAATCCCTTATTATAGGCTTGACAGGCAAAATAGCTCAATCTTTTGCAGGCTGAGCTACACTGTCCGTTTCAACGCTAAGGGCTAAAATGCACGGATTTAGTACGGGTGACAGCAACGGAGCACGCTCCGACTGGAAGACCATCAAGAGCTTGTTGCCTTATCTTTGGGAATACCGCGGCCGCGTACTCGTGGCCGTGAGTTTTTTGGTTCTCGCCAAACTCGCCAACGTGGGCGTGCCGTTATTGCTCAAGCAGATTGTAGATACCCTCGATGTTTCGCACCATACCATTTTGATTTTGCCGCTGGCCCTGTTGCTGGGTTATGGCTTGTTACGTATTTCCAATACCCTGTTCGGCGAATTACGCGATGCGGTATTTGCCAAAGTCACCCAGCGCGCCATTCGCCGTATCGCCCTGACCATCTTCCGGCATCTGCACGCACTCGCCCTGCGCTTTCACCTGGAGCGCCAGACCGGGGGCTTGTCGCGCGATATTGAGCGCGGCACACGCGGCATCAGTTTTCTGCTCAGCTTTATGCTATTTAATATCCTACCCACGATCTTGGAAATCGGCCTGGTCGCGGGCATCCTGCTGGTGAAATACTCCGCCTGGTTTGCCGTTATCACGTTTGTCACGCTGCTGGTCTACGTGGTCTTTACGTTCCTGATCACAGAATGGCGCATGAGCTTTGTGCGCATCAAAAATGAAATGGATTCCAAAGCCAATACCAAAGCCATAGACAGCCTCATCAACTACGAAACCGTAAAATATTTCGGCAATGAAGAATATGAGGCGCGCCGCTATGACGACAACATGGTGGTATGGGAACGCGCGGCGGTTAAAAATCTGACCTCACTCGGCGCGCTCAACTTTGGGCAAGGCGTGATCATCGCGATCGGCGTCACGCTGATGATGATCCTGGCCAGTCAGGGTGTGGTGCACGGCACACTGAGCCTGGGTGATCTAGTTCTGGTGAATGCTTTTCTCATTCAGTTATTCATACCGCTCAACGCGCTGGGCTTCGTCTACCGCGAAATGAAACAATCGCTCGCCGACATGGAAAAGATGTTCAACCTTCTTGAGCAGCAACCGGAAATAAAAGATGAGCCGGACGCTCCCGTTCTTATCGTGGGCGATGGCACACTGTGTTTTGAGCACGTAGACTTCAGCTATGAAGCCAACCGTCAGATATTATTTGACGTCAGCTTCACTGTCCCGGCTGGTAAGAAAGTAGCGGTGGTCGGCCCTAGCGGCGCCGGCAAATCCACGCTCTCGCGTTTGTTGTTCCGTTTTTATGACGCAAACAAGGGCTGCATCACGATCAATAGCCAGGACATTCGTGCTATCACACAAAAAAGTCTGCGCGCGGCTATCGGCATCGTCCCGCAAGACACTGTGCTGTTTAACGACACTATTTATTACAACATCGCCTACGCGAAACCGGAGGCAAGCCGCGAAGAGATCATACGCGCTGCACGGCTCGCCCATATCCATACGTTCATCGAAACCCTGCCCAAAGGTTATGACACGCTGGTGGGCGAACGCGGCTTGAAACTTTCGGGCGGTGAAAAGCAGCGAGTTGCGATTGCGCGCACCGTGCTGAAAGACCCGCGCATTCTGATATTTGACGAAGCCACTTCAGCGCTCGACTCGAAGTCTGAACAGATCATCCTGGATGCGCTGCGCGAAGTCGCCGCCCATCACACCACGCTCGTCATCGCACATCGGCTGTCCACTATCATTGACGCGGATGAGATTCTGGTAATGGATCAGGGTCGCATCGTGGAACGCGGTGCGCATCGCGAGCTGTTGAGCCAAGGTAAGGTCTATGCGCATATGTGGGCGCTGCAACAGGAAGAGCGGCGCAACGAGTCGCACACGCAGGAAGTAAACGTAGGCTAGCACACCCCGTCATTGTCTATTTATTACGCAGGATTTAACAAGTGAACGAACCGAAAAGCGTACTCATCACCGGCTGTTCCAGCGGCATTGGTCTTTGTCTCGCACAGGGTTTGCAAAAACAAGGCTATCGAGTATTCGCCACGGCGCGTAAACCTGACGATGTAAAAAATCTCGCGCAGCTCGGCATGGAGAGTCTGCTACTAGACGTGAACGACTCGGCCTCGATCCAAACCGCCGTGCAAGAAATATTGCAGCGCACTGGCGGACATCTCTATGCACTCATCAATAACGCAGGCTACGGTCAATCTGGCGCGGTAGAAGATTTACGCCGCTCGGTGTTACGTGAGCAATTTGAGACCAACTTCTTCGGTTTGGTGGAACTCACTAATCTTGTATTACCCGCGATGCGTGCCCAAGCCCACGGGCGCATCGTCAACATCAGCTCGGTGTTGGGGCTCGTTGTGTTACGTTACCGGGGCGCGTACAACGCGAGTAAATTTGCCCTGGAAGGTCTTACCGATACGCTACGCCTCGAGCTTAAAGGCAGCGGAGTGTTTATATCGCTCGTCGAGCCGGGGCCAATCATCAGTCAATTTCGCTTGAACGCTTTTCTCGCTTATAAAAAGAATATAGATGCCGAACATAGCGTACATCGTGCGATCTACCTGGCCATGGAAAAGCGCCTAACCAAACAGGGAGCCACCGTACCGTTTACCTTAGGCCCGGAAGCAGTGCTGAACAAAGTGAGCCACGCGCTGAAAAGTCCGCGACCAAAGATACGTTACTATGTGACCTTCCCTACACACTTCCTGGCAGCCATGCGCCGCGTGCTGCCGCATCGTGCGCTGGACTGGTTATCCGAAAAACTGGGCAAGGCCTGACAACTATGACGGTTTACGCCATTGGTGATGTGCAAGGCTGCTTTGATGAATTACAAGACTTGCTTAAAAAGATTGTGTTTGACGCACGCCATGATGTGCTTTGGTTCACCGGTGACCTTGTCAATCGTGGTCCAAATTCATTACAGGTACTGCGTTTTGTGAAGAGCCTGGGCAACCAGGCCGTCACCGTGCTCGGTAATCACGACTTGCATCTACTCGCGGTAGCACAAGGTCATGAGCGTTACCGAAACAAAGATACCTTCGATGATATTCTGGAAGCACCTGACCGCGGCGAGTTGTTAGACTGGCTACGGGCACGGCCTTTACTCCACCATGATGCCGCTTTAGGGTTCACGCTGATTCATGCTGGACTACCCCCTCAATGGGATTTGGCCCAGGCTACATCGTGTGCCGCGGAAGTCGAAGCCGCGCTGCGCGGCACGGATTACACTGATTATCTTGAGCACATGTACGGTAACGAGCCGGATCAGTGGTCGGACAAACTTAGTGGACGTAAGCGGCTGCGCTTCATCACTAATTGTTTTGCGCGTTTGCGTTATTGCGACGACGCAGGCCGTCTTGCACTGGAAGAAAAAGGGACGCCGGGTACACAGGCTGCCCCATATCTGCCCTGGTTTGAAGTGCCCAAGAGACGCAACGCTGAACTCAACATCGTCTTCGGCCATTGGTCCACGCTCGGACCGTGCAACGTGAAGGGTATTTATCCACTCGACACTGGATGTCTGTGGGGAGGTGCTTTAACTGCTTTACAGCTCGATGGTCCAAAGAAGGGGGAACAATTCAGTCTTCCCTGCGGGCACCGGCGCGAACCTGTTTAATTAACTGTTGCCGTGTTACTCACCAGATAGATGATATTGTCTTTAATCGCAAGGTAGTGCACGCGCGTGGTGGAATCGAATTTAATTTCATTTAAGATCAGGTCGTAGAACTTTTTCTCGCTGCTGTCCAGCACCACAAAAGTTTGTTCCCGAACGACTGCCCGGTAAGCGATGTGCTGGCCATCTGAACTGAACAATGGATTGTTCTGGCCAATCGCGTCGTAGCGTTTATCCTTCTTGCCATCGCGTACCACAAAAAAATCATCGCCATTCTGCGCCCGGTAAGCGACATGCTGGCTGTCCGGACTGAAAAAGGGCGAACTCTCACCGACATAATCGTAATGTTCCTGCTCTTTACCATCCAGCACCAGAATCCGCACGCTGTCTAGCTGAGCGACATAGATGATGTGCTGGCTATCCGGACTAAAAACGGGATGGTCTATGCCGATGCGCTCGTACTGTGTTCCTTCTTCATCGTTGACGACGACAAACTGCTTGTCGCCCGCGCGGGCTACATAGGCGACGCGCTGACTGTCCGGACTGAAAACAGGTTGGCGGCTGATAATTTCTTCATACGGTTTGTGACGCATTCCATCCAGCACCAATAATTCTTTGCCGCCCACTTCCACGATGTACGCCAGGTGCTGACTGTCCGGACTAAACACAGGAATGCTGGTGCTGATGCCTTCTGAATGTTCCTGTTCGGTGCTATCCAACACTACCAATCCATCATCGCCCAGCACCGCGCGATAGGCGACATGCTGGTTGTCCGGACTGAATGAGAGACTCATACTACCGATGAGATCGTAAGGCATGCCTTCTTTGCCATCCACCACCACAAATTGTTTCCCGCTCTGCCCGGCAACATACGCAACGTGTTTTCCATCGGGGCTGATGACGACAGGATGTTCGCGGTCGCCGACGTAGTCGTAATGTTTACTTTCCGCGCCATTCACCACGACTACACCCTCACTGCTTATCAGCGCACGATAGGCGAGACCTTTTCCCGCAGCGGTGAACGCCACATCGGCCACTGAATCATAACCTGGGCCGACTACTCCATCATGTACCGCATGCCACTGGCCGGCTATCAAGGCCGAATAGGCGACGTGCCGATTGTCTGGACTGAAAAAAGCCTGGTGCACGCCGATGCCATCATAGTCCGCGCCTTTTTTGCCATCCACGACCACGGCCTGCTTGTCACCTACCTGCACGACGTAGGCAAAGTGTCGCCCGTCCGGGCTTGACTTGAAGGAGCCAGGTTTCCAGGCGGACGGATCCACTTTTCCCATGACTTTTTCTGAGTTCGTGCCCACAGCGGCCCAAACTGAAACGTTGGCGCTCGACAGGGAAACGCAGCAGACTATCATCCAGATATATTTCATTTGATACTACCTCTGCGCTCCAGCACGATAAAACTATACGCATACTGATTACATTCATCCGGCCCATGAGTGCTGCGCTCGCATTCACTCCACTCATCTTTATTCAAATCCGGAAAGTGCGTGTCTCCATCGAACTCTTGGTGAATTTCGGTGAGATAAATTCGCTCTGCCAACGGCAAAATTTGTTCGAATAATTTCGCCCCGCCTATAACCATTGCCTCTTCCTGCTCTTTGGCAATGCTGAGCGCTTCATCCAAGGAATGCACGACTACACATCCTTCGGCTATATAGCTGGTATCTCGTGTAACAATAATATTAGTACGCCCCGGCAAAGGCTTGCCGATACTCTCAAAGGTCTTGCGCCCCATGACAATGGGCTTTCCCATCGTGAGCTGTTTGAAATGCTTCAGATCTGCCGGCAAATGCCAGGGCAGTGCATTATTTTTACCGATGACGCGATTGTCGGCCATGGCCACGATTAAGGAAATAATCATTACACCGCGACAGCCGCTTTAATGGGTGGATGCGCTTGATAGTCCAAAATTTCGAAATCTTCGAATTGGTAATCAAAAATCGATACGGGCTTACGCTTGATATTGAGTTTGGGCAGCGGATAAGGCGCGCGCGTGAGCTGTAAATCTACCTGCTCAAGGTGATTCAAATAAATATGGCAGTCGCCGCCAGTCCATATAAAGTCACCCACATCAAGATCGCATTGCTGGGCGACCATGTGCGTGAGCAAAGCATATTCAGCAATGTTGAACGGTACGCCTAACAGTGAATCGCATGAGCGTTGCGTGAGCTGACAGGAGAGCTTGCCCTGGGCGACATAAAATTGGAAAAAGGCGTGACACGGCGCCAGCGCCATCTTAT
>JAYTIZ010000040.1:0-10374 GCA_043731445.1 Gammaproteobacteria bacterium
GCACCCAGGCGCCCTTTATTCACGGTGCCATCCAGTTCTATCATCAACTGGTCAATTTCAGCCTGCGCATTTGCCGGCCGGCCGATCAATGCCTGGCGTAACTCTCCAGTGATATGGGCGACAGCTTTTTGCACGCCCTTGCCGCCGTAACGCTGTGGATCATGGTCGCGCAACTCGATGGCTTCACGCAAACCAGTTGAGGCGCCGGAGGGAACCGATGCCCGGCCACACACGCCTGAACTTAAGATGACATCTGCTTCGACAGTTGGATTACCGCGTGAATCAATAATCTCACGGGCACGTATATCGGAAATAGTTGACACTTACTCCCCTTTATAATTATCAGGATGCGCTACACGCACCACACGTTTTTTGGATACTACTAAATTTCCTGCTCGGCAAATCCTTTCGCTTTTACACCTTCATCAATCCATTTAAGCGTTTCCAACAATCCTTCCATTTTATCCAAAGGCCAGGCGTTGGGGCCATCACTCAAGGCATGGGCAGGATCGGGATGTGTCTCCATAAAAATTCCGGCGATGCCTGCAGCGACGGCGGCCCGTGCCAGCACCGGCACAAATTCACGTTGTCCGCCAGAACTGCTGCCCTGCCCGCCCGGCAGTTGCACCGAGTGTGTGGCGTCGAACACTACCGGACAGCCGGTGTCACGCATGATCGCCAGCGCACGCATATCTGAAATCAGATTATTGTAACCGAACGAGACACCGCGTTCACAAACCATAATGTCATGATTACCCATCTCCTTTGCCTTGGCCACCACGCTCTTCATATCCCCTGGCGCGAGGAACTGACCTTTTTTTATATTGACCGGTTTACCCTGACGTGCGACCTCTTGGATGAAGTTGGTCTGACGACACAAAAAAGCAGGCGTTTGTAACACATCTACTATGCTGGCGACTTCCTGCAGTGGCGTGTCTTCATGGACATCGGTAAGCACCGGCACACCGATCTGTTTTTTTACCTTCTCCAAAATCTGCAGACCCTGCTCTAAACCCAGGCCCCGGAAACTTTTGCTCGATGTGCGGTTGGCTTTATCGAAGGATGATTTATAGATAAAGGGAATACCCAATTTACTACTGATTTCTTTCAGACGGCCTGCAGTGTCGATAGCCAGCTGCTCACTTTCGATTACGCAGGGACCCGCGATAAGGAACAGGGGCCTATTGAGGCCCACCTCGAATCCGCAGAGCTTCATAGCGTAGCGCTCTGTCGGGTTGCTTCTTTATGTGGAGGGGAAATTTTATCCAGAGTGGGTGAGTTAATTTGACGCCTGTTGCGTGCCGCCTGAACAAAGCCATTAAACAAGGCATGCCCAGCGCGCGGTGTCGACGTAAACTCCGGATGAAACTGACAGGCAACAAACCACGGGTGCAATGGCAGCTCGATCATCTCAGCCAAACTACCATCAGCAGACTGACCCGATATCACTAACCCCGCATCTTGCAAGGGTTTGAGATAGCGATTATTGAGTTCATAACGATGGCGATGGCGCTCAATGATACTGTCTTTGGCATACAGAGCATGTGCGCGTGTACCCTGTAATAAGTGACAAGGTTGACCACCCAGACGCATAGTGCCGCCGAGATCCGAGTCGGCACTGCGTTTTTCGATCTTGCCTTCTTCCGTCATCCACTCGGTAATAAGCGCGATAACCGGGTGTGGCGTCGTGGGCTTGAATTCGGTACTGTGCGCGCCAGTTAGCCCAGCCTTGTTGCGCGCGTATTCGATCACGGCCACCTGCATACCCAAACAAATTCCCAGATAGGGAACACTATTCTCACGCGCATACTGCACTGCCTGAATCTTGCCCTCAATGCCGCGTTCACCGAAACCGCCCGGCACTAAAATCGCGTCCATGCCATCCAGACACGCCGTACCGTTTTTCTCGATGTCTTCGGAATCAACATAAACAATCTGTACGCGCGTGCGGGTGTGAATGCCCGCGTGAGTCAGCGCTTCGGAAAGCGATTTATAGGACTCGGTGAGGTTGACGTACTTGCCCACCATCGCGATCTTCACTTCACCCGTTGGGTGATCCATGGCATCCACCACCTGCTGCCATTCCGATAAATCCGCTTTAGGCGTATTCAGGTGCAGCTTGGTTACGACGATATCATCCAGCCCCTGAGCATGCAGTAATAATGGTATCTTGTAGATATTGTCCACATCCACGGCGGAGATCACCGCCTTCTCCTGCACATTGGTAAACAGCGCAATCTTGCGCCGCTCGTCGTCGGGCAAGGGGCGGGTAGTACGGCACAACAGCACATCCGGCTGAATACCAATACTGCGCAGCTCTTTCACGGAGTGCTGGGTGGGTTTGGTCTTGATCTCACCGGCGCTTGCGATATAAGGCACCAGGGTGAGATGAATATAGACGACATTCTCCGGGCCAAGCTCCATGCCCATCTGGCGAATCGCTTCCAGAAACGGCAGCGATTCAATGTCGCCGACCGTCCCGCCAATCTCCACCATCGCTACATCTGCGTCATCTGCACCTTGTTTGATACAGCGTTTGATCTCGTCGGTAATATGAGGGATGACCTGCACTGTGCCGCCGAGATAATCGCCGCGGCGTTCTTTGCGAATGACATTCTCGTAGATCTTGCCCGTGGTGAAGTTATTACGCTTGCCCATGGTGGTGCGCACAAAGCGTTCGTAATGGCCGAGGTCGAGGTCCGTCTCGGCACCGTCTTCGGTCACAAACACCTCGCCGTGTTGAAACGGACTCATGGTGCCGGGGTCTACGTTGATGTAGGGATCAAGTTTTAGCAGAGTGACGTTCAGCTTGCGGGCTTCAAGGATGGCGGCCAGCGACGCCGACGCGATGCCCTTCCCAAGGGAAGACACCACACCGCCGGTAACGAAGACAAATTTGGTCATGAAAGCCTGGAATTGATAGTGTTCCGGCTGAACACCCGATGGAAAGATAGGTTACCAGAAAGGCGGAGCGTTCTCAACGCTGCTTAGGCACGCCACAAGCAGCACGCGGACAGCTCTAACTGTCCTATAGTAGAAGCGAAATCTGCACGCCTGGCTCGTCCGCATGCGCCTGAAAAGGCTGACAGACCCAGCGGTCGGCTACGGCTGCCAAGCTATTGTCCAGATAGATCAGCGGAATGCGGTCACGTAGCCAGGGCGGGATACCCTGTTCCTGTAATAGGTTTTTTAATTCATGGCTACCATCACGACCAACCGGTTGACACCGTTCGCCGCCTTGGCGGAAGCGAATCGTGGCTGATTTCGAACGACACAGCGATGCCTTCAAACCCGCCCCTGTCACAGCAAGGGCCGACAAGTTTCCCAAATTATTCGGCAAACGGAGTACCTCCGTCATATCCCAGACAATCTGCTGTGTGGCCTCATGTGCCGGCAGTGGTGTCATCGCGTAGATCAAATCACGATAACGGCGCAGCTCGGCGCCGGGCCAACGTACGCAGGGTGTGCTGTCCCAGTTAGCAGTGATTGCATCACTCAGTATGTGTTCAACATGCGTGGTACTAGGTAAAGGGAGACCCAGCGATTTAATCCAGTAACGCAGTACATTTTTTTGGCGCGCAGTATCTAGCGTTAGTAGTTTGCTGATGGACAGCATGTCTGCTTGCGGACCACGAACGTAGTGCAGATCGGTATGTGCTAAGGCTTCTAATAAATGGGCGGCCTCGGCAGCGTGACTGGCACTGCGCGAGAGCGTGCGCGCGGCGGCGGGCCATCTTTCGCGGAGCCGCGGCAGGATGTCATGGCGTAAGTAGTTACGGTCAAAGTCGGTATTAAGATTACTGTGATCATCTATCCAGTGCAGCTCATGCTGTTCTCCATACGCGTGTAGCTCGTCGCGCGTGAATTCCAGTAAAGGGCGAGCATGCAGACCTTTAGCGAAGCCAGTCTGCACTGGCATGCTGGCAAGTCCCTGCGGACCCGCGCCACGCAATAATTGAATCAGCAGCGTTTCGGCCTGGTCATCCTGATGATGTGCAGTCAGCAGACAATCGCCTAGTTCAATAAGACCACCAAGCGCCGTATAACGAGCATCCCGTGCGGCAGCTTCGGGACTTTCGCCTGGAGCTGCGTGCGCATTGATACGCAGTAGATGAAACGGCACATGCAAACTCTGGCAGACATGTTCGCAATGTTTCGCCCACTGTTCTGCCTGGGCTTGCAGCCCGTGATGCACATGCGCCGCATGCACTGCTACAGTGGGTAAGTGGATACGCAGGGCTGCCACAGCGTGCAGTAATACATGCGAATCCAGGCCGCCGCTATAGGCAACCCAATAACGGGAGGTGTTAGGCAGACGTGATAGCACCTGCAATAAGTGCTGTGGAGAAAATACCTTACTCGTTGTAACTCCCAAAGCGCATGACACGCTCGTAGCGCAGCTCTAACAATTTATCCATGGGCAGGTGAGTAAGTTGACTCAGGTTTTCTTGCAGCGCCACTTTGATGCTTTGCGCCACACCATCAACATTACGATGCGCGCCGCCGAGTGGTTCTTTGATCACCTGATCTACTAAACCTAATTTCAGCAAACGATCCGACGTGATGCCCATCGCCTCAGCAGCTTCCTGCGCCTGATCAGCGCTCTTCCACAGGATAGAAGCACAGCCTTCCGGAGAAATAACCGAGTAAATGCTGTATTCCAGCATCAGGGTGCGATCACCCACGCCGATAGCCAATGCGCCACCGGAACCTCCCTCACCAATCACCGTACACACGATGGGCGTCTTAAGGCGAGACATAACAAACAGATTGCGGGCGATGGCCTCGCTCTGGCCGCGCGCTTCGGCATCTATACCCGGGTAGGCACCGGGGGTATCAATGAAGGTCAGGATCGGCATCTTGAAGCGTTCCGCCAGCTGCATCAGACGTAGCGCTTTGCGATAGCCTTCTGGCCGCGGCATACCAAAGTTGCGCCGCAGTTTTTCTTTGGTATCGGCACCTTTTTGCGTGCCGATCAACACGACGGGTTGATCTTCCAAGCGGGCCACACCACCTATTACGGCACGGTCATCGGCAAAGTAACGGTCACCGTGCAATTCTTCAAAGTCGGTGAAGATGCTTTCAATATATTTTTGCATGCAGGGGCGCTGGGGATGGCGCGCCAGTTGCGCAACCTGCCAAGACGTCAGCTTGGCGAAAATCGTTTCGGTCAGCGCCCTGCTTTTACCCTCGAGGCGTGCGACCTCGTCGTTGACGTTGATCTCATTGTCATCGCAGAGATAGCGCAACTCTTCTATCTTCGCTTCCAGCTCTGCGATAGGTTGTTCAAAATCTAGGAAATTCAGGTTCATAGCGCAGATATTAAAGCAGAGTATCAAGTAAAGAGTAAAGCAAAAATGATCTGATGCAGCACTTGTTAGTAAATTACCTTTACCTTTTCCTCACCCGCCAGCTCCTTGAGGCGATGCAATAGCTCATCGGTAGGGTGCACGCGCCACTCCGGGCCCAACACGACCGGCGCGCTGACCTTGCCATCACTGTGGTAATCAATCCATATTGGACAAACGCCATTGCGGAAGGGCGTTAGCACCTGGGCTAATTCCGCGACAAAACCATTACCGGCACGAGCTGCTTCGACACCAATGACCACTTTCTTTGCATACGTTTCGCGCGCCTGGTTGATATCATAAATGTGTTCGGCGCTCATCTTATACCCCCCGCTATAGTCATCCACGCTCACCGCCCCCTCCACTACCAGGAGCTTGTCCTTTATCGCAAGCTCGCGATAGCGCTGATAGATTTCGGAGAATAAGGCAATCTCGATGCGTGCGCTGCGATCATCCAGCGTAATAAAAGCGATGCGTTCGCCACGACGGTTATTCATGGCACGTATCGCCATGACAATGCCCGCAACGATGGCCCGCTGATCACTGGCAGGCTTTAAATCGGCGATGCGGGCAGTGGTGATTTCGGCAAGCTCGGCCTCGTAACGCATGATAGGGTGGCTAGTAAGATAAAAACCTAAGGTCTCTTTTTCATAGGTCATGCGCTGCTCTTCGCCCCATTCCGGCACTTCCACAAAACGCGCCAGTTCAGTGGATGCAGGCACCACAGCACCAAAAAAATCGCTCTGGCCAACAGCGTCAGCACGTGCGTGCTGCTCAGATGTAGTCAGGGCTGATGGTAATGAAGCCATTAATACCGCGCGTCCGGGACCCAGTTCGTCCAGAGCACCAGCGCGGATCATCGCTTCCAATACGCGCCGATTGGCTTTGCGTAAATCAATGCGGCGGCAAAAATCAAACAGGTCGCGAAACACACCTTCATCCTTGCGCTGGGCAACAATCCCTTCAATCGCTGCCTGGCCCACGCCCTTGATGGCACCCAATCCGTACAAAATCGTCTTGTCGTCTTTAACAGTGAAGGCGTAATCACAGGCATTGATGTTGGGCGCCAGCACTTCAAGCTGCATGGCACGACATGCATCAATCAACATTACAACCTTGTCGGTATTATCCATATCCGAGGACAACACCGCCGCCATAAACGCCGCGGGATAATTAGCTTTGAGGTAAGCCGTCTGATAAGCGATCAGGGCATAGGCCACGGAGTGCGATTTGTTAAAACCGTAATCGGCAAATTTTTCCATCAAATCAAAAATAGCGGTAGCGGATTTTTCAGCCACGCCACGCTCACGCGCACCTTGCACAAAGATGGCACGTTGCATGGCCATCTCTGCTGGTTTTTTCTTGCCCATCGCGCGCCGTAACAAATCGGCAGCACCCAACGTATAACCCGCCAGCACCTGAGCGATTTGCATCACCTGTTCCTGATAAAGAATCACGCCGTAGGTAGGTTGCAAAATCGGCACGAGATCGGGATGTGGATAATTCACCTTGGTACGTCCGTGCTTGCGCGTGATGAAATCATCGACCATGCCCGACTGCAACGGACCGGGGCGGAACAGTGCCACCAGTGCGACGATATCCTCAAAGCAATCCGGTTGCAGGCGTTTGACCAGGTCTGTCATGCCGCGCGACTCAAGCTGAAACAGAGCTGTGGTGGAACAGGCCTTGAGCAAGTCGAAGCTGGGCTTATCATCCATGGGCAGCTGAGTGATATCCAGCGCTACGCCACCACGGTTAATAATCTGCACCGCCCAGTTGATGATGGTGAGTGTGCGCAGTCCCAGAAAATCAAATTTAACCAGCCCGATCGCTTCGACATCGTTTTTATCAAACTGCGTGACCATGCTAGTGGCGCCCTGTTCACAATAGAGCGGCGTAAAATCGGTAAGCTTGGACGGCGCGATGACCAGACCGCTGGCATTTTTGCCTGCGTTGCGGGCAATCCCTTCCAACGAGTGCGCCAGATCCATCAGCGTGCGCACTTCCTCTTCCTGATCGTAGCGCGCGCGCAACAGTGGTTCCTGCTTCAACGCATCATCGAGAGTCATATTAGGACTGAAAGGAATCAGCTTGGCGATAGCATCTACAAAACCATAGGGCATGCCCAGCACGCGACCCACGTCACGCACCACAGCCTTGGCCGCCATAGTGCCGTAGGTGATGATCTGGCATACGCGGTCACGCCCGTAACGCTCTGCGACATAATCAATGACCTGATCGCGGCCTTCCATGCAGAAATCAATATCGAAGTCGGGCAGGGACACGCGCTCAGGATTGAGGAAGCGCTCAAATAAAAGGCCATAGTGGATGGGATCAACATCGGTAATGCCCAGCGTATAGGCGACCAGGGAGCCCGCACCTGAGCCACGCCCCGGGCCTACTGGAATCTCTTGTTCTTTTGCCCATTTCACGAAATCGGTCACGATGAGAAAGTAGCCGGAAAAGCCCATACCTGTGATGACAGCGAGTTCGGTGTCTAGACGTTCGCGATATATCTGCTCTTGTTCCGTCCTATGCTGAGCGTCCGGGAATAAAACGATGAGCCTTTGTTGCAAACCAGCATAAGCCTGTATACGGCAATACTCTTCCGCAGTGTCGCCCTGTGGCACGGGAAAATCGGGCAGATAATTTTGCCCAAGTTGTAATTCGAGATTGCAGCGGCGCGCGATCTCTACACTGTTCTTCAGAGCTTCGGGAATATCGGCAAACAGCTCGGCCATTTCCGCAGGACTACGCAGATACTGCTGCTCGCTATAATGGTGTGGACGACGTGAATCGTTGAGTGTGCGACCTTCATGGATGCAGACACGCGCCTCGTGGGCTTCGAAATCTGCGCGCTTGATGAAGCGCACATCATTCGTGGCCACTACGGGAGCCGCGCAGTTTGACGCTAACTCCACTGCAGAATGTAAATAATCCTCTTCACCGACGCGACCGGTACGCTGGAGCTCCAGATAAAAACGTCCAGGGAAGAAAGTCTGCCAGTCCTTCAGTAAACGCTCGGCAAGCTGACTATCTCCGGCCAGCAAAGCCTGTCCGACATCGCCATGACATCCGCCGGATAGAGCAATCAGACCTTTGTTACTGGCTCTCAACCAGTCCTTTCTGATACAGGGCGTATCGTGCTGCTGCCCCTCACTATAACTGCGCGACACCAGTTCTGTGAGGTGACGGTAACCTTCTGTGTTCTGACACAGTACAACAAGCCGACTTAGTTGCTTGGAGCGTGTTTCAGGATTAGTCTGCCCACCATTGCCTGCCTTTTTATCATGACTTGCATCTATCCATAGCTCAGCACCGATGATGGGCTTGATACCCAGCTTCATTGCTTCCTGATAAAACTTGACCATGGCAAACAGATTAGATTGGTCAGTCACTGCGACGGCAGGCATACCCAATTCAGCGGCGGCCTTTACCAGCTCATCAACACGCACAATGCCATCCACCAGTGAATACTCACTGTGTAAATGAAGGTGGACGAAGGAAGTTGTCATGAGGCTATTTTCACCTAGCTCGAGAGCTGATGCAAAATCTAGTTGAGGTAAAAACTATTAACTGGCTAGGCACCAAGCAAACGGCGCACCGGTGCAAAAGTGCGGCGGTGTACGGCGGACACACCCAAGCGCTGTAAAGCCGCAAGGTGGATGGGTGTAGGATAACCTTTGTGTTCCGCAAAACCGTAGCCAGGATACTGCCCATCTAATTCAACCATGTAACGGTCGCGCGCTACCTTCGCGATAATTGAGGCAGCGCTGATGGCAGCTATCTTTTGATCACCCTTCACAACGGCTGCACTAGGGTAATCCAAAACTGGACAATGCGTACCGTCTATCAGTACGCATTGTGGTTGGAGGGTAAGCGCCTGTACGGCGCGCTGCATCGCCAGCAAGCTCGCCTGCAGGATATTCAGGTGATCAATCTCCTCAATAGAGGCCATACCCAAAGACCAGGCTAGCGCGTGTGTGCGTATCTGCACATCCAGTTCTTCGCGGCGCAGCGGCTTTAAGTGCTTGGAGTCGGCCAAGCCGTTTATCGTGTTGTTGGGATCAAGAATTACCGCAGCGGCATACACTGAACCCGCCAGGGGACCTCGCCCCACTTCGTCTACTCCCGCCACGATGGATAGTTGGCCTGCGGATATTAAGCCTTGCATCTCATGATAATGCATTGACTGTAGACTGAGCACTAGCCCGCTCCTTGATTAGATCCAGGACTGCGCTGGCGGCCTGTGCGCTGGCATCCTGGCGTAGCGAGCGATGAACATCATTAAAGGTGCTGCACACTGCCTGCCCTGCTTCCGGTTCATCTAAAAATTTCAACAAGGCGGGCCCCAGTTTTTGCGGCGTCACTTCGTCCTGAGTGAATTCCTCAACCACCCTGTGACCTGCTAGCAGATTAGGTAATGAGTAGTACGGCACGCGCACCAAGCGGCGACCAATTTCATACGTAATCCAGGGTAAGCGATAGGCCACGACCATGGGGCGTTTCAACAATAAGGTTTCCAAGGTCGCAGTACCCGATGCAACCAGCACAACATCTGCTGCCCGTATCGCCTCGCGCGACTGCCCATCAAGAATTAGCACCGGCAACCCGGGGGCATGCTCAGCAAGCGATCGCTCGAAGAAATCGCGAACGGATTCATTCGCCTGCGGAGCAATAAAATATAGTTCTGGTCTTTGCTTGTGACACCATGTAGCCGTTTGGATAAATCTGTCTGCCAGATGGCGGAGTTCATTCATCCGGCTGCCGGGCAGCAGCGCGATAATCTTGGCGTGCGCTGGCAAACCTAACTTACTGCGTAAAGCTAGCTGTGCACTCTTATCTTCGCCAGCCTCGAGCGGGACCATATCGGCAAGCGGATGACCGACGAAGCGCGCCTGCACTTTATAACGCTGCTGTGCTTGATAAAACCCTGCCTCGAAGGGAAATAACGTCAGCATGAGATCCACCGAACGGGCAATCTTACGGATCCGATAGGAGCGCCAGGCCCATACCTGAGGGCTCA
>JAYTIZ010000041.1:0-4566 GCA_043731445.1 Gammaproteobacteria bacterium
GGAACACGGCCTTTAAGCCATTGCCCAGGGGTTCCCAGCCTTCGATACCAAACACGGATTGGTTGCTAGAGACGTTGCTGCTGGTTTTATTGCCTGCAGCACTGTTACCTGCATCAATATAATCGTACGAGACGTTGGCCTGTCCATAGATGGTGACATTGCCTTCGTCAGCCTGGGCGGCCAGCGGGGTGGCCATGGCCGAGGCAACAGCGACGGCGAGTAGTTTCTTATTCATTTAGCTCTCCTGAAATATGGGGTTAATGCGTCAACTGATGGCACGATTATAGCGAAGCCCAACGCCAATGCAACATCTTTTTTCATAAATACAACATTAATGAGTGTAGTTGTTGTGTGGAAGCAACAATCTGAGGTAAGAGCTACTCTCAGGTTAAAAAGAGAGTCGGCGTGAATCAACTTATAACCCTAGCTTCTTCTCCAGATAATGAATATTACAACCGCCCCTCTGGAAGGCGGCATCTCTCAGAATATCCTGGTGCAGGGGAATGTTGGTCTTAATACCTTCAATGACGGCTTCACTCAACGCCGTGCGCATGCGCGCCAGTGCCGAGTCGCGCGTCTCACCGTGGGCGATCAACTTGCCGATCATGGAATCATAATAAGGTGGCACGGTGTAACCGTTGTAAATATGCGAATCCACGCGGATGCCGGGACCACCAGGCGAGTGAAATTGTGTGATGGTCCCCGGTGAAGGTGTGAATTTCCAGGGATCTTCGGCATTGATGCGGCATTCGATGGCATGACCGCGTAGCTCAATATCTTTCTGGCGGTACGTAAGCCGTTCGCCAGCGGCGATGCGCAACTGTTCTTTCACAATATCCACACCAGTGACCATTTCAGTGACCGGGTGCTCAACCTGCACGCGCGTATTCATCTCGATGAAATAAAATTCACCGTCTTCAAATAAAAACTCAAATGTTCCCGCGCCGCGATAACCCATCTTGCGGCAGGCCTGCGCGCAGCGTTCGCCCATGCTGTTGCGCATTTTTTCGGTGATGCCGGGGGCGGGTGCTTCCTCGACGACCTTTTGATGGCGGCGCTGCATTGAGCAGTCGCGCTCGCCCAGGTGGATCGCGTTGCCGTGTTCGTCGGCCAGCACCTGAAATTCGATGTGGCGTGGGTTCTCTAGAAATTTTTCCATGTAGACCTGGTCGTTGCCAAAGGCGCTGGCGGCTTCGGCGCGGGTCATGGAGACCGCGTTCAACAAGGTGCCATCACTGTGCACTACGCGCATGCCGCGTCCACCACCACCACCGGATGCTTTGATGATAATGGGGTAGCCAATCGCACGCGCCAGATCAAAATACTTGTCGGTGTTGTCACCGAGTGCACCGCCAGAGCCAGGCACACAGGGTACGCCATATTTTTTCATGGCGGCGATGGCAGACACCTTGTCGCCCATCAGGCGAATGGTTTCGGGGCGGGGGCCGATAAAGATGAAGCCGCTTTTCTCTACGCGCTCGGCGAAGTCGGCGTTCTCGGACAGAAAACCGTAACCTGGGTGGATGGCTACAGCGTCGGTGACTTCGGCGGCGCTGATGATGGCAGGAATGTTGAGATAACTTTGCGCAGAAGGCGGCGGACCAATACACACTGATTCGTTGGCCAGGCGCACATGCTTTTGATCACGATCGGCGGAAGAATGCACCGCAACCGTCTTGATGCCCATTTCGTTGCAGGCGCGCAGGATACGGAGCGCGATCTCGCCGCGGTTGGCAATAACAATTTTTTCAAGCATCCGGCTTATTCGATGACGAACAGTGGCTGGCCATATTCCACCGGCTGGCCATTCTCCACTAATACTGCGGCCACCACGCCTGCCTTGTCGGACTCAATCTGATTCAAAATTTTCATGGCCTCGATCACGCATAAGGTCGCGCCTGCTTCCACGCGTTGCCCGATCTCAACAAATGCTTTACTGCCCGGCGCGGGTGCCACGTAGAACGTGCCCACCATAGGTGAGTTGACGGTATGGCCGAGCGGGACGACGGGGGTAGCGCCGGGTTGCGCGAGGGCGGTTGCATCGCTCAAGCTTCCCGCCGATGCCATTGGCATAGCTGGACCGTGCATCACAACTTGCGGGCTGCTCTGGCCGTAGCGGCTGATGCGCACCGATTCTTCGCCCTCGCGGATCTCGATCTCGGCGATGCCGGACTCTTCCAGCAACTCGATAAGCTTTTTAACTTTGCGTATATCCATGATGATCCCGACTAGTTCGCCTTACTCTTTTGCGATAAACGTTGGATGGCGGCCTGCAAGGCTAACTCATAACCGACTGCGCCCAGACCACTAATCACTCCGACGGCAAGATCGGAAAAATAAGAGCGCTGGCGAAACGCTTCGCGCGCGTAGATGTTGGAAAGATGTACTTCGATAAATGGAATGCCAACCGCGCTTAATGCATCGCGCATGGCCACACTAGTGTGCGTGAAAGCGGCCGGATTGATAATGATAAAGCCTACCGATTCGCGTGCGGCGGCCTGGATGCGATCCACCAGTTCCGACTCGGAATTACTTTGTAGGGATAGCAGAGTATGGCCTGATTTTTCGGCGAGCGTCGTCAGGCGGTTGTTGATGGCGGAAAGGGTGGTTTTTCCGTAAAGCCGGGGTTCCCGGCTGCCTAAGAGGTTAAGGTTAGGCCCGTGCAATACCAGCAAAGTGGCCATGATGCGTATCCTGAGCGAAATGAGCAGTACTCATTTTGCACGCAAGGACCAATCTTGTCTAGAGTTTAGTGTATTTTTGCGAAATTCGATGCAGATCGCTGCAATTAGCCCAGTCTAGCCTAGAAAAGGGCTTTTTGCAGGTGAGCACGGAATTTCTCGGCATCCAGAAAGCCCACTACACGAAAAGGTACGCGTTCTTGGCCGTCAGGGCCGAAGAACAGGATGGCAGGCGGGCCGATCAAGCCGAAGTGTTTAACCAGCGCTTCGTCTTCGGCGTCGTAGGGCGTGATGTCAGCTTGTAATAAGACTACATCCGCCAGAGCTGTTTGAACTTTGGGGTCGGAGAAGGTGAATTTCTCCAACTCTTTGCAGGCCACGCACCAGTCAGCATAGAAATCGAGCACAACCACTTTATGTTGCTTACTGGCGGCGGCAATTTCCTGCTCCAGTTGTGCGACACCCTTGATCCGTTTGAAGGCGAGCGGCTGTGCGCTGGACTGACCTGATGTCGACATCAAACCCTGTAGCGGATGCAGAACATCCTTGCCACCGGTCACCGCGCCTACCACTAATATGCCTCCGTAGATCAAGAGCAGCAGGCCCAGTCCCTTACACAGCTTGCGCCAGCCAGAGATGTGTGCGGTCGACCGTTGCAACGCACCGAGATAAATAGCGGACATGATGAACAATCCCGCCCACATCAGTAGCGTCGCGCTAGGTGGCAGGATGCGCTCCAGCAGCCAGATGGCCACTGCAAGCAATAGCACCCCGAAGACGACCTTCACGTTGTCCATCCACCCGCCTGCTTTCGGCAGCCACTTGCCGAGCGAGGTGCCGATGACCAATAACGGCGCACCCATGCCAAGACTCATGGCGAACAAGGCAAGACCTCCGAGTACAGCATCGCCACTTTGTGCGATCACAATCAAGGCACCGGCGAGCGGCGCTGCAACACAAGGCCCGACGATAAGCGCCGACAGGAAACCCATAATGGCCACGCCGATCCAGTTCCCGCCACGTTGTTTATTGCTCAGCGTGGTGAGTTTGCTTTGCCAGTGGCTGGGCATTTGCAGCTGGTAGAAACCAAACATGGACAGCGCAAGCAGCACGAACACGGCGCTGAAGGTAACGATTACCCAGGGAGATTGCGCGACCGCCTGAAGATTTTTACCGAACAGCCCTGCGATTACGCCCAAGGCCGTGTAGGTAAGTGCCATCGCCAGCACGTAAATCAGCGAGAGCGTAAAGGCCTTGCGCGTGTTCTGCGCACTACCTTGTCCGACGATGATGCTGGATAGAATCGGAACCATCGGGAACACGCACGGCGTGAAGGCGAGCGCCAGACCAAAGACGAAAAATTTGAGCACGGTTAGGAATAGGTTATCGCTCACCAATGCCTTGGCAATGCTGTCTTGCGCGGAAAGCGGCGCTGCATCGCCCGCGCCCACTGTGGCACCCGCTACCAGTGCGGGCAATTCCAGATCCAGCGTCTTGGTGATGGGCGGGTAGCAGAAGCCTGCTTCCGCGCAACCTTGGTATTTAACTTCCAGAGTGACGTGCGTGGGCTGCGGCTCGACATCTGTCACAAACACCGGAAGTTTGATGCTAACTTCATTATGAAAGATATTCGTTTTACCAAAATTAGGATCGTCTTTTACCTCGCCGCGCGGTACCTGGGCGACACCCAGACTCGCCGTGGGCATATTGACAAGCTGGAAGGCGAACTTATCGCGATACATGTAGTAGCCTTCCGCGATATCCCAGTGTGCGACGAGCATACGCTCGGGCGTGATTTCAAACGAAGCCTGATAAGCCTCGTCAGGCTCCAGAAATTTATTGGCAGGGTTGGAAAATCCTAAGCGGTTGCTGATCTTGTTGCCTA
>JAYTIZ010000042.1:0-12032 GCA_043731445.1 Gammaproteobacteria bacterium
TGAAAAAATCAGAGCTGAGCGTTTTCGATTTCAGAATGACCGTGCGCATTTTATTTCCGCACGCTCAATACTAAGAATTATTTTAGGCAACTATTTACAGGTGGCGCCCGACAAGTTGAAGTTTATCTACAATACGCATGGGAAGCCTGATTTAGCGAAAGAATTTGATGGAGCAGGACTCAGCTTCAATTTGTCTCACTCGCACGGCCTTGCCCTGTACGCGGTGAGCAAGGGCCGTGTATTAGGGATTGATGTGGAATACAGTGATGTAGCGGTAAGTGATGGGTTAGCTGAACGTTTTTTTTCACCTGCTGAAACTGCCGCATTGCGCGCGTTACCATTAGAAATGCAACAAACGGCTTTTTTTAATTGCTGGACGCGCAAAGAGGCTTATCTGAAGGCTGTAGGGAGGGGCCTTACCCTGGGGCTGAATCAATTTGAGGTGTCTATCGTACCTGGAGAACCGGCACGATTGTTAGATGTGATAGGCTTGCCTCAAGAAGCTACGCGCTGGTCATTACAGGATCTATCTCCCGCGCCCGGTTATGCGGCTGCTATTGCTGTGAGGGGGCACGATTGGCAAATGCAATGTTGGGATTGGTCAGAATAAGATGCCAACAAAGTCATCTACTCCAGATGTAGAATGCTATAAATACTGGACCCTTGTACCAGCGGCAGGAAAAGGTATGCGTACGGGAGCAGATCGTCCTAAGCAATATCTTGAGTTGTGCGGAAAAACTATTATTGAGCATACTCTGGAGCGACTCTACATGCATGAAAAAATTGCTGGAGTGGTTGTTTCTATTGCTGCACAGGATGAGTATGGAAAGAAACTGCTGCAGAATATCTCCACTGGTGGGAAGCCGTTAATAATTGCGGAAGGTGGGGCTGAGCGTGCGCAGTCGGTATTAAACGGTCTGCGTGAGCTGGCGAAAATTGCTGCACCGCAAGACTGGGTACTGGTTCACGATGCTGCGCGCCCTTGTCTGCGCCATGCTGATATTGATCGGCTTATCGATACCTTGAGGGATCATCCCGTAGGAGGGTTGCTCGGTATACGTGTCAGCGATACCGTAAAGCGTGTGGATAAATCGGGGGAAGTATTGGAGACCGTTAGCAGAGATGAACTTTGGCGTGCACAGACGCCTCAAATGTTTCGTATCGGCATGCTCGTTGACGCACTGAACCAGGTCGTTGAGCATAATATAAACGTCACGGATGAAGCGGCTGCCATCGCGCTAACTGGTGCTGTTCCTGTGATGGTGGAGGGGCATGCCGATAATATCAAGATTACCCATTTGCCGGATGTAGCCTTGGCAGAATTCTATTTACGGCAACAAGAGCGCACTTTATGAGAATAGGGCACGGATATGATGCACATCGTCTCGGACCGGATAGAGGGCTGGTGCTGGGCGGCGTGAATATCCCGTTTGAGAGAGGACTTATCGCACATTCGGACGGCGATGTGATCATTCACGCCTTATGTGATGCGCTGTTAGGTGCTGCTGGTTTAGGGGATATTGGCCGGCACTTTCCTGATACCGATGGGCAGTATCACAATGTGGATAGTCGTATTTTATTGCGCAAGGTGGTGGCACTGCTCGCCGAACAAAAACTGGTTATTTCCAATGCAGACATTACCGTGCTGGCGCAGGCCCCCAAGCTGGCTGCTTATTTCGACGCTATGAAAAACCATCTGGCAGCAGATTTGGGTATCCCAGGGGCACGTATTAACCTGAAAGCCACGACCACTGAAGGAATGGGTTTTGTTGGGCGCAGCGAAGGCATGGCGGCCCATGCGGTGGTCTTGTTGCAGGATTAATCAGCCCGTTTCAACAGCACATACACCGCGCCCGTGCCGCCATCATCGGGGCGTGCCGAACAAAATGCCAGGACATCTTCGCGCTGCCGTAACCAGTTATTGATCTTACCCTTTAAGATGGGTTGTTTGTCTCGTGAGCCGAGTCCTTTACCGTGAATAATACGCACACAGCGTGCATTGGTAGCCTGGCAGTGTATAAGGAATTGGCTTAAAGCTAGTCTGGCCTCAGCTACCGTCATGCCGTGCAAGTCGAGCTGCATGCTGATGCTGTATTGGCCACGCCGTAATTTACGTAACAGGCTATGTTGTAAACCAGTACGGCCAAATAATAATACATCACCCGTTTCCACTTCAGCAAACTCTGTGCTGTCGGACAGTAAGTCGGCCATCACGCGTTGTTCCTCTAGCCATTTTTGGCGAGGCTTGGGCGATGGGCGCTTGCGCGCAGTTACCACCTTGTCATGCTGCAGGGGAGTAACGGTATTTATCTCGCGGCGAAACAGCTCGATATCTTCTGCGGAGAGTTTAGATCGCTTGGCCATTAATCGGTTGAGACACTATTAAGTAAAATAATAAGATAACACGATATATCTTTGATAATAATATAAATATACTAATTATATTAGGCTTTTGAGCAGGATAACCTACTGTGCATTGTTGTTGCTCAGAACTAAAGTGTACAGGTCACGCGCTACACAGGTATCCTTGAATATTTGTCCGGATGTGCCGATCATAAAATAAATATGAAGATACTAATAAGTAACGACGATGGTTATCAGTCCCCCGGTATTCTTTGCCTGGCTAAAGTTCTCAGTGAGATCGCCCAGGTCAGCGTGGTAGCCCCGGATCGTGACCGCAGCGGTGCCAGCAATTCATTGACACTCGATGCCCCGATACGCGCTACGCGCACAGAAAATGGTTTTATCCGCGTAGATGGCACGCCGACTGATTGCGTGCACCTTGCTATTACCGGTCTGCTTGAGCACGAGCCAGACATGGTCATCGCAGGGATCAACGCCGGAGCCAATTTGGGCGACGATGTGCTGTATTCAGGCACCGTGGCGGCTGCTATGGAAGGGCGCTTTCTGGGATTCCCGGCGCTGGCCGTTTCATTGACAGGCCAGCAACGCCACTACGATACCGCAGCTGAAGTAGTGAAGTATTTGATCGGGCACTTACAAACCGATCCCTTACCGGCTGATACTATCTTGAATGTGAACGTGCCCGATCTGCCGTGGGAGCAACTGGCCGGTTTCGAAGCTACTCGGCTGGGTCACCGCCATAAGGCGGAACCCGTCATCCATAATACCGACCCGCGCGGACGCAGCATTTACTGGGTGGGCCCACCCGGCCCGGAACAGGACGCCGGACCGGGCACGGATTTTCACGCCATCCGCAATAACTATGTCTCAGTCACACCTATCCTGGTAGATCTCACTCGCTATGCCGCTCTCGATAAGGTCGCGAACTGGCTACGTGGTTTTGTTTTTACACCAGATTCGAAGCCACCTGAGTTGCCCATAGTGCAGGGTCACAAGGCATGAATTTGCGCCATCGCGGTATCGGGATGACCTCGCAACGTACCCGCGAGCGTTTGGTGAAGCGTCTGCTGGAACAGGGTATCCGTCATCAGGGCTTACTGGAAGTGATGCGCGATGTGCCCCGTCATATCTTCGTGGATGAAGCGCTGGCTAGCCGCGCCTACGAGGATACCGCGCTACCTATCGGCCATGGACAGACCATTTCGCAACCCTACATAGTAGCGCGGATGACCGAAGCCCTACTGAACAGCGGCCCTTTAAAAAAAGTATTGGAGATCGGTACCGGCTCAGGCTATCAAACCGCTGTCCTGGCGCGCTTTGCCGACGAAGTATTCAGCGTCGAGCGCATTGACGCCTTATTACAAATAGCCCGCAAGCGGCTTAGCGATCTTAAGCTTCACAATATCCGTGTGCGGCATACGAACGGTAGCTGGGGCTGGCCGGAGCATGCCCCCTATGATGCGATTATCGTCACGGCCGCGCCTGCCGAGCCTCCCCAAGCCCTGTTGGAACAGTTAAGCAAGGACGGTCGTATTGTCATTCCTATTGGTGAGCCCGGCGTACAGGAATTATGCCTGCTGAGGCGTACGGCAGATGGCTATGAAAAAGAAAACCTGGGCAAAGTGAGTTTCGTACCCCTGCGCGCGGGGATTTCATAAGCGGCATGATACGGTTTGCTGGGTATTATCTGGTGAGTGCAATGTTCACCGTACTGTTGCTCTCCAGTTGCGGCGGGCAGCAAAGCATTGCGCCGGTGTCCAGCCGAGGTGAGGCGTCGCGCTCGGCTGTCACCCAAGAAAAAGCAGCGCGGACAGGCAAGGCCACTTATTATCAGGTGCGGGCCGGAGATACTCTATATTCCATTTCCTGGCGCTCCGGTTATGATTACCGCGAGGTGGCGGCCTGGAACAATATTGGTCCCCCGTATCAAATTCATGCAGGGCAACGGCTTTTACTGACACCTCCCACTACAACGGAGGTTTCCAAAACGTCTCCGCTTCCCAATCCGAAAGGGCAGGCTGAGTCGGCTCCTTCCATTATCACCTTACCACCTTCTGCCAAGGCGGAGCCTCCACTGACAGCGCCCCCGGTGGAGCAAGATAATCAGGATACAGCGAACATTCCGGCCGTGTGGACATGGCCTACTCAGGGGAAGGTGATCGGAAGTTTTGCGTCCGGAGAGAAGGGGCTACGGATTGCGGGTAAAGAAAACCAGCCTATTCAGGCCGCCGCACCGGGGCGTGTGGTGTACAGTGGTAGTGGCCTGGTAGGGTTGGGCGAACTAGTTATCATAAAACATGATAAATCCTTCCTAAGTGCTTATGCACACAATAAAAAACTTCTTGTTAAGGAAGGGGATCAAGTGACCTTGGGCCAGTCCATAGCCGAGATGGGTAACTCAGGTGCTGACCGTGTCATGCTCTATTTTGAGATCCGCAAGGATGGTAAACCAGTAGATCCTTTGAGCTATCTGCCACAACGTAAGTAGTGCGTGCCCGATTAAATCATCAACAAAGCCGCTGCCACATTGCGTCCTTCACCCATCAGAATATTATAGGTACGGCAGGCCGCGCCGGTATCCATCACGTCAACGCCAATACCCTGTTCGAGCAGGCTCGCCGTTAAGTTAGGATGGGGAAAGCGTAGCCTAGCACCCGAACCCAACAGCACGAGTTCAGGCTGAAGTTCTGCGATGAGCTTGAAGTGCGCGATGCTCAGCTCCTCAAAGCTCTGTGGAGGCCAATCGCGTATAAGTTGGCGCGGGGTGACGACAAGGCTGTGGTGAAAGATTTCCTGGCTGGCCTGTGAAACTGTGCTGGGAATGAGTATGCCAATCTCCTCTGCAGCGTAAGACTGGATATAGTAGTTTCCCGCATTGATTTCTAAGTTAAATTTCATGCTTGGCGTGGTCGGTGTTAAGATATCTATATTAATAAAAATACGGCGCGGATTCCAGGCCACTTGCCTGGAGGGTTGAATTGCCCGTGAACATTTTGTACTAGACTTGAGAGACTTGCGACGTGATTAGTGACTTTGCCCGCATCAAGAGATTGCCCCCTTACGTTTTCAACATCGTAACGGAGTTGAAGGCTAAGGCGCGCGCGGATGGTGAAGACATCATTGACTTCGGCATGGGTAATCCTGATCAGCCTACCCCACAGCACATTCTGGACAAGCTCATCGAGACGGCACAACGCGGGGATACGCACCGCTATTCCGTGTCGCGTGGTATTCCCCGTTTACGCAGGGCGATCTGCACCTGGTATAAGCGCCGCTTTGATGTCACGCTCGACCCCGATAAAGAAGCCATCGTTACCATCGGTTCAAAGGAAGGGCTTGCGCACCTTGCGTTAGCTACGATAGGCCCAGGCGATACCGTGCTGGTGCCTAATCCTTCTTATCCGATTCACCCTTTTGGTTTCGTGATCGCCGGGGCAGAGGTGCGTCACGTCCCTTTATTGCCGGGCAAAGATTTTTTCAGCGAATTAGAAAAAGCGATTGAGGAATGTTCACCGAAACCGAAGATGTTGATACTGAATTTCCCTGGCAATCCCACTACTGACTGTGTTGACCTGGAATTTTTCCGTAAGGTTGTCGCCATCGCCCGCGAGAAAGAGATATGGGTGATTCACGATCTCGCCTATGCTGATATTGTGTTTGATGGGTATGTCGCCCCCTCGATACTGCAAGTGGAAGGCGCAACCGACGTAGCAGTGGAATTTTTTACGCTCTCTAAAAGTTACAACATGCCTGGCTGGCGCGTCGGATTCATGTGCGGTAACGCAGGCCTGGTTGCAGCCCTGGCGCGCATGAAGTCATACCTCGATTACGGCATGTTCACCCCGATACAAGTCGCTGCCATCACCGCGCTGGAAGGGCCACAAGACTGCGTTAAACAAATCGCAGATATGTATTGTCGCCGCCGCGATGTGTTGTGCGAGGGTTTAAACAGCATTGGGTGGAATGTTGAGAAGCCTAAAGCGACCATGTTCGTGTGGGCGCCTATTCCGCCGCAATATAAACATCTTGGTTCGTTGGAGTTTTCCAAGAAACTGTTACGCGAGGCCAAGGTTGCCGTGTCACCAGGCATTGGTTTTGGCGAATATGGCGATGATCATGTGCGCTTTGGTCTGATCGAGAACGAACATCGTACCCGCCAGGCGGTGCGTTGTATTCGTGAGATGTTCCGTAAAGACAAATTACAAGCCGCTGATAATAAATTACAAGTTGCCGAGGCGAAATAATCTTGAAACCGGTTAAAGTAGGTCTGCTGGGTATGGGCACGGTGGGGGGCGGAGTAGTTAATGTTTTGTCCCGCAATGCCAGCGAGATTACGCGCCGCGCCGGGCGCGGCATTCAGATCGTCCATGCTGCTGCACGCGACATTAAAAAGACACGCTCGTTTGATAGTGCTGGTATCAAAGTAACTAATCAGCCCTTTGAGATTGTCAACAATCCTGATATCGAAATTGTTGTCGAACTGATAGGTGGTACAGACCTCGCACGCGAGTTGGTGACGCAGGCGATTGCCAACGGCAAGCATGTGGTAACAGCGAACAAGGCGCTTATAGCACGTCATGGCAATGAAATTTTTCAGGCTGCTCGCGCTAAAGGCGTGATGGTTGCCTTTGAAGCGGCAGTGGCTGGCGGGATTCCGGTTATCAAGGCGATACGTGAAGGGCTGGCAGGCAACCGCATCGAATGGCTGGCAGGCATTGTAAACGGCACCAGTAATTTTATTCTGACCGAGATGCGTGACAAGGGCCGTGACTTTGCCGATGTGCTGGCTGAGGCGCAGCGCCTGGGTTATGCCGAGGCCGATCCCACCTTCGATGTCGAAGGCATAGACGCAGCGCACAAGCTCACCATCCTGGCCGCCATTGCTTTTGGTATCCCGCTGCAATTTGAAAAGATTTATACCGAAGGCATCACGCGGATCACTCGTGAGGATGTGAACTATGCCGAGCAGCTAGGTTACCGCATCAAGCACCTGGCGCTCGCACGCCGCACCACGCAAGGAATTGAATTGCGTGTGCATCCTACACTCATCCCATATCGGCGTTTGATCGCCAATGTGGAAGGAGTGATGAATGCCGTGGTGGTGACGGGCGATGCAGTGGGGCCAACACTCTACTACGGTGCGGGCGCAGGCGCGGAGCCTACCGCATCGGCGGTCGTGGCCGATCTTGTGGATGTCGTGCGTGCGCTTACTTCTGACCCTGAGAACCGCGTGCCGCATCTGGCTTTTCAGGCCGATGCGCTGTCGGATTTCCCCATTCTGGCCATGGAACAGGTGGAGACTGCCTATTATCTGCGCATGCAAGCCGCCGATCGTCCGGGCGTGCTGGCCGATGTCACGCGTATCCTGGCCGATCATAAAATTAGCATCGAGGCGATCCTGCAAAAGGAACCCATGCTTGAGGAAAAACATGCCTCCGTTATCATACTCACTCACCGTGTGCTGGAGCGTGACATGAATGAAGCCACGCGGCGCATTCAAGCTCTCGATTCCATTACCGGCGAAATAACCCGTATCCGTCTGGAACAGCTGGCCCGATAACGCCAGACTTCTTATTTATTTTTAAGGATTAATTATGTCTGTATCCCCGCGCCGTCATAGCGGCCTGATTGATAAATACCGCGATCGTTTGCCCGTTACTAACAACACTCGCATCGTTAGTCTCGGCGAAGGCGACACAGCTTTAGTACACCTGCAGAATATTCCGCGCCAGTTGGGTAAGGACGTGGATATCTATGTGAAGTGCGAAGGGTTAAATCCTACCGGTTCGTTCAAAGATCGCGGCATGACCATGGCCGTAACCAAGGCAGTGGAAGAGGGCAGCAAAGCCATCATCTGCGCTTCGACGGGCAATACTTCCGCCGCCGCTGCAGCCTATGCTGCGCGCTGCCGCATCACAGCTTTTGTGCTGATTCCCGATGGGAAAATTGCCTTGGGTAAACTCGCCCAGGCCATGATGTATGGCGCCACAGTGATTCAGATTAAAGGTAATTTCGATGATGGTATGCGGCTGGTGAAAGAGGTTGCACAACAGGCTCCTGTTACTATCGTTAATTCAATCAATCCGTATCGTATTCAAGGTCAAAAGACCGCAGCCTTTGAGATCGTAGAAGAGTTGGGTTTTACTCCGGACTATCATGCCCTGCCAGTCGGGAACGCCGGAAATATCACCGCCCACTGGATGGGTTATAGCGAATATTTCAGTGAAGGCATTATCAAGACGCGCCCGCACATGCTCGGTTATCAAGCCAGCGGCGCTGCGCCATTTATGCGCGGCCACATGGTAGATCATCCAGAAACAGTGGCGACCGCGATTCGCATCGGTCATCCGCAATCCTGGGATAGCGCGTGGACATTACAGAAAGAATCTGCAGGCTGGTTCGATGAATGTAGTGACGAACTGATCCTCGCTGCGCAAAAACTTCTCACCGAGCAGGAAGGCATTTTTTGCGAGCCTGCCTCAGCCGCCTCACTGGCGGGTGTGATGCGTGACGTGCAATCCGGAAAAATCCCGGAGGGCAGTAAAATAGTCTGCACGCTGACTGGTAATGGTCTGAAAGATCCGGATACGGCCATGAAGCAGTGCATGGCTCCGCTTATTCAGGTCGAGGCGAAGCTTGATTCGGTTAAAGCCGCGATACTGGAAAAACTAAGCTAGTCAGCTAAATTACTTTACTAATACCGTAGCAAGACCTAGCAACATTCCCATGCTGGCGACATCAGTTGCCGTGGTGAGAAAAATGCTTGATGCAGTGGCCGGATCAGCCCCTATTTTTTTGAGGCCCATCGGTATCAGCGCACCGGAAACGCCACTGATGATGCAACTCCCTATCATCGCTAGAAATACCACAAAGGCCAACATGAGTGCGGAAGGCGAGTGTTGCAGCGTGGCCACTACATACATACCTATTCCGGCACTCAGTCCAACGAAAGTGCCATTCAGCAGACCTAGCAGAGCTTCCTTGAAAAATAATAGTTTTTCCTTGCCTGACTTGAGCTCACCCAGCGTCATTCCGCGTAGAGTGACGGCAAGTGCCTGACAACCAGTATTGCCTGATTGGCCAGCAAGTACCGGCAAGAACATCGCCAGAATAACCAGACGATCAATAGTCCCTTGAAACGCACCGACCACGGCGGCGGCTATGAAAGCTGTTAGCAGATTGAACTGCAACCAGGGATGACGGAATTTAAGGCTGCGCTGCCAGGGCGTGGTGAGACGCTCTTCTTTCTCGACACCGACCATGCTACCGGCCTGCGCGCTGAGTTCGAAGGCTTGCTCTTCAAACATTACTTGGCCGCGCACAATGCCCACCAAACGGCCACCGTCATCACAGACCGGGTAAGCAGGGTAATGGCGGTTCAACACCAGCCTCATGGCGTCAAGCAGAGGCATTCCCGGCTTTAGTGCAAAGATCTCCTGCAACATCACGTCCTTGAGCTGTTTCGATTTTTCGGTAAATAGTAAATCACGCATGGTGATGACGCCCAAGAGCTTATCGCTGTCATCAATGACATAGACGTAGGTAATGAAAGCGGTTTTGATTTGATCACGCAGACTCTCAATCGTGTCGCCTACAGTGGTATCCGGCCGGAACACTGCTATAGACGGATCCATCATCCTGCCGATGCTGCCCTCGGGATAAGATTGATTGCGCATCCACTGCTGCGCGATATGAGCGGGCAACGCTTTGTAAATTGAGTCACGCTTTTCTTTAGCGATGGCAAGCAGTAACTCTTGGGTCGTTGCAGGGCTCAGCTCCAGCAGAACTGCGGCAATGAGTGCGGCGGGCTTGTCATTGAGTAGCTCCACCGCTTCGCGGGTGGTTCGCTGCTTCACGTCCAGCAAGAGCGTTTTGTATTGTTGTTCGTCTCGTGTGGCCGATGCAGTCGCCAGTTCACTCATGGATGTGTCCTCATTTACGGTTAGACTAGCGCACTAAAATAATCCTATACTTGCACCGAGTAAATACCAGGTTGATATAAATCGGCATGAGCGAACACTTTTTACACGTTTTGGGATGTAGCGGCGGCGCGGGCGACGGTCTGCTCACGACCTCATTGTGGTTAGATAAGCGCATCCTTATAGATGCCGGGACAGGGCTGGGTAATCTGTCTGAGCAAGAGATGTTGAGCATTGACCACGTGCTCATTACGCACTCGCACCAGGATCATATTGCGCTATTACCCTTATGGTTGGAGCGCGTTTACGCAACGCGTACTCAGCCGGTGACGATTTACGGACGGTGCGAGGTGCTGGAAACGCTTAAGCAGCATGTCTTTAATTGGGAAATCTACCCCGATTTTGCGCAACTATCCTTGTTAAGTAATAAAAATTCTTCGTTAATCCGTTATCAGGAAATGGAAGAAAATAAGACTATGGAAATTGCCGGCTGGCAAGTGCGCGGTGTTGCAATGGATCACACCGTGCCAGGATTTTCGTATATCTTCGAGTGTGATGAACTACGCTTTGCGTTCACAGGCGATACCCGCAGTCTTAAAAATTTAATATCAGAACGGCTGGACATCCTTATGTGCGAAGTATCGTATCCCGATGCGCTGGAGGACCTGGCTGAATTGACCGGCCACATGACACCCGCAATGCTCAAGCGCGATATGGCACAGTTCACCACGCCTCCACGTTTGTGGATATCGCATTTCAAGCCGCACTATCTAAAAGAACTACAGCAGGCTATGGCTCCGTTACTTAAAGAGTTCCGGGGAATTATTTTAGAGTCAGGTAATGCCTATCCTCTAATGTAGGTCGGATCAATACAGTCGACCCGGCAATAAAGTCTGAAGCAGCTACTTATGCTTATGTTCATAAGCCCGGTCCCATTCCATATCAGCTGTGAGTGTCTGTAATTCTTCCAGCCGCTCAAGAAAGAGCGCATAGAGTTGAGTGTTAGGTTGTTGCGCATGAAGTTGAGTAAATAATTCTTTAGCTGCATCCCACTGCCGGTCAAAATAAAGCGTCAGCGCTTGTTCATGCAGGGCCAATTCTGTAAGTAAAGTCTGGGTGATATTCACTTGACGGCAAAGTGGCTCATAGAGCATAACTGCTTGGGTTTTCCCCTTAACCTTAACGGCATCCAGGCGACGGAAGATAAAGTCATTTTGTCCTGTGCGGGTAGCTTCCCCCACGATTAGGCTCACGCCGTAAAATTTTGTCAGACTTTCCAATCGTGAGGCAAGATTGACCGCATCACCAATGACAGTATATGCGCGGCGGAATTCCGAGCCCATATTACCCACGTTCATGACGCCGCTGTTGATGCCGATACCGATGTTGATTTCAGGTAGGCCCAGCGTTTTTAGTTTAGATTTCAAATTTTCAACAGCAGCTAACATGTCCAGGGCCGCTTCAATGGCATGAGTAGGATGCTGATGATTGGCTAGAGGCGCGCCCCAAAAAGCCATAAGCATATCGCCCACATACTTATCAATCGTACCTTGCCGCTTGAAGATGACCTGCGTCATGGCGGTAAAAAATTCGTTCAACAATCTTTTCAAATCATTGGCCGAAAGAGTTTCCGAGATGGTGGTGAAGTTGCGTATATCAGCGAACAGCACAGTCATCTCACGGCTGTCGCCATCAAAGCCAAAATTCTGTGGGTTGCGGCTCATCTCTTCTACTAATTCCTGAGGCACG
>JAYTIZ010000043.1:0-9887 GCA_043731445.1 Gammaproteobacteria bacterium
CCGATGAGATCTTTGCCGCAGCTACGCACGGCCTCAATACTGCTAGGTGCCGCAGCAGCGATGCGCAGACGGCTTTCCTCAACCAGGTCAACGATCTGATGATTGATCATGCGCCGCACGACTTCGTGGATGATGCGTCGCGCCGGTAGCTCTGGGTAATGGTGTCTCACCTGCTCGTAGTGTTCACCAAACAGGTCAATCTCGCATAATTGTTCAATACTAACCATCTCGGCGCGCAGGCCGTCATCCACATCATGGTTGTTGTAGGCGATCTCATCGGCAAGATTGGCGAGCTGTGCTTCCAGGCTGGTGTGGGTCTTGTCCAGGAAACGCTTCCCAAGATCACCCAATTCCTTCGCCTTATTCACCGAACAGTGCTTGAGTATGCCTTCGCGAGTTTCAAAAGTGAGATTGAGACCATGAAATTCCGCATACCGCTCTTCAAGCTCATCCACTACGCGTAGGGATTGCAGATTGTGCTCAAAGCCGCCGTAGTCGCGCATGCAGGCATTCAGTGCGTCTTGTCCGGCATGGCCAAAGGGGGTATGTCCGAGATCGTGCGCAAGTGCGATGGCCTCAGTCAGATCTTCATTTAGTGCCAAGGTGCGCGCAATGGAGCGGCCGATTTGGGCAACTTCGATGGAATGAGTTAGACGTGTGCGAAACAGATCGCCTTCGTGATTGACGAAGACCTGCGTCTTGTATTCCAGGCGGCGGAACGCCGCGCAATGAATGATGCGATCACGGTCGCGCTGATATTCACTGCGATAGCTGGGCGCAGCTTCCTGCTGGCGGCGGCCATGTGAGTTGGCTTCGCTTGCAGCGTAAGAAGCTAATTCAGGCATGGTTATCGGCTCGCAGAAAGGAATCATCGCGACAGTTATCCAGGGTGGCCATGAGTTGCGTTGTATCCACTGCATCGGTAATGACGGCTTCGCCAATGGCCTTGAGTAAAACCAGCCGGAGTTTGCCGCCCACCACTTTTTTATCCACGGACATGAGTTCGATAAATTGCTGCTTGTCTATTTCCACCGGAGCACGAACAGGCAGGTGAGCTTTGACCAGTAAATTTTCTATGCGCTTACAATCACTGGCCTTGAGCCAGCCTAGGCGCTGCGATAAATCTGCGGCCATAACCATGCCCGCGGCTATGGCTTCGCCATGCAGCCAGTTACCATAGCCCATGCCAGTCTCGATCGCATGGCCGAAAGTATGGCCGAAGTTGAGTGTTGCACGTACGCCGCTTTCACGTTCATCCATCGCAACCACGTCGGCCTTGTTACGACAGGAACGCTCAATGGCATAACAAAGCGCAGCGGGATCACGTGCGAGCAGAGCGTCCATATTCTTTTCCAGCCAGTCAAAGAATGCGGCATCGCGGATCAAGCCATATTTAATGATTTCGGCAACGCCGGCGGACAGTTCGCGTTCGGGTAGCGTGTTCAAGGTATCAGTATCGGCAATTACACATTGTGGCTGGTAAAACGCACCGATCATATTCTTGCCGAGCGGGTGATTAACGCCCGTCTTGCCACCGACAGAAGAGTCCACCTGCGCGAGCAGTGTGGTAGGAATCTGAATAAACGGTACACCGCGTTGATAACAGGCTGCGGCAAAGCCGGTGATGTCGCCTATCACCCCACCGCCTAACGCAATGAGAGTGGTTTTGCGGTCGCAATGCCGGGTGAGCAGGGCATCGAAGATAGGGTTTAATATCCCCCATGTTTTATATTGCTCGCCGTCAGGCAAGATGACAGAGGAATAGTTGAACTTGCGCAGGGCTGAGAGAGTTTTTTCCAGATAGAGCGGTGCGACAGTTGTGTTGCTGACCACGACAACTTGTCGGCCTACAAGATGTTGCGTAATTAACTCGGTCTGACCTAACAGCTTAGCTCCGATGTATATCGGATAGCTGCGCTCACCAAGATCAACGTGCAATGTCTTCATACTAGGGGGTATTAGCATGGCGCTATTCTAGCAGAGCTGTGGGGCGGATAGGCCAGGCTGGGGGGCTAAGCTTCCAGTTGCTGTACTATTTCCAATACTACACTGCGTACCGTGCGGCCATCCGTTTCGATAATGAGATCGGCAATATCGCGGTACAGCGGGTCGCGCACCTGAATGATTTCCTGGAGGCGCTTACGCGGGTCATCAGTCTGCAATAACGGACGGTGATGATCCTTGCCGGTGCGTTTAAGCAGTTGGTCGAGCGAGGCGTGCAGATAGATGGCGCGTCCACGGGCAGCTAGTTTAGTGCGATTGGCAATATCTAAAATAGCACCCCCTCCGGTCGCCAATACAATGTCATGGCGTTGTGATAACTCATCAATCATGACACTTTCGCGCGCACGAAACCCTACTTCACCTTCAAGCTCAAAAATTAGTGGAATAGATACGCCCGTGCGGCGTTCAATCTCACGGTCGCTATCCAGGAAATCAATCTTGAGGGTTTTGGCCAGCTCGCGGCCGATGGTGGTTTTACCGGCCCCCATGGGGCCGATGATGAAGATATTGCCGGGTGTGTTCATAGTCTCGCACTTTTCACAAGATGCGAGAATAAATAAAGTGCTTCAGATAACCCCTTCCCGCTACCATTTTGTGGTAACCGAAGAAAGGGGGCTGATAAAAGAGATCAAGCCCCCACATGTTCAATTTACGGCAAGAGCTTCATCCAATATTTTAGGTGTGACAAAGATGAGCAACTCACGCTTATTATCCGTCTTTTGAGTTTGCTTAAAGAGGAATCCCACGTACGGAAGGTCGCCAAAGAAAGGTATCCGATTACTAGTATTTCTGTTTTCATTCTCATACACGCCGCCCAGCACGACGGTTTCTCCGTTATCTACCAGCACCTGGGTAGTGACCTCGCGCGTATTGATACTAGGCACAGCAGAACCCAATAACTGAACAAGTGTGCCCACGGTGTCTTGTGTGACACCAAGGTCCATAATGATACGGTTATCCGGTGTGATCTGCGGTGTGACCTTAAGGCTTAGCACAGCCTTTTTGAAAGAGATGGTCGCCGCGCCGCTGGAGCTTGATTCCAGGAAGGGGATTTCAACACCTTGCTCAATCTTGGCTTCTTTTTGGTTAGCCGTGACGATGCGAGGGTTAGAGATGACCTCGCCGCGATTTTCCTGCTGCAGGGCAGACAACTCCAATTCCAATAGGGTACTACCAGTCAGTAGGGCCACCGCAAGGCTACCTACAGCACCCGCCCCTGCAGCGGCAGGGGTGGCGGGACGGTTGATAATGAAGGTATCATTCACTGGGATAGGGCTTGTACCGTTGACAAGATCAGTCGTTCCAGCGACAGTACCTCCAGTTAGAACGCTGCCGCTTCTATTAAGGACACCGAACCTCACGCCCAAGTCTTTGCTGAAGTTGTTATCCGCTACCACGATGCGTGACTCCACGAGTACCTGACGTTGGGGTATGTCGAGCGTGGTGATAAGTTTGCGTACATCCGCGAGTTTGTCTGCGGTATCCTGCACCAAGAGGGTGTTGGTTCGCTCATCCGCTGTGACATTGCCGCGTTCGGAAAGTAGTGAGACTGCCTTGGCCTGGGATCCCTGAGCCTGTAGTCCGGGTGCCCTGCCCCTTAACAACTGGGCTAAATCGGTGGCCTTAGCATAATTGATGCGGATAGACTCGGAGTGCAAGGGAGAAAGTTCTGCCACTTGCTTTTGTGATTCCAGCTCCAGTTTTTCACGTGCGGCAATTTCTTCTGCGGGAGCAATCTGGATGACATTACCGACTTGGCGCATACCCAAGCCCTTACTTTTTAGAATAATGTCGAGAGCTTGATCCCAAGGTACATTCTTCAAGCGCAAGGTAAGATTGCCCTGCACGGTGTCACTGGTGATAATATTAAGTCCGGTAAAATCAGCGATCAATTGTAGTACCGCGCGTACTTCAATATTCTGGAAATTGAGTGAGAGTTTTTCGCCCGTGTAGGTAAATTTTTCCTTCACTTGAGCATCCTTTTCTGCCTTGGTGAGGGGCTTAACCTCAATAGTGAACACATTGCCTGTTTGGTAGGCTAATTGCTGATACTCACCTGCAGGCGAAATAACCATACGTACGCCATTACCTTTAATAGACGTTTCTATGGTTTTCACCGGTGTGGCAAAATCTGTTACATCTAAGCGCCGCTGTAGTCTTTCGGGTAGGCTACTGTTGAGAAAATCTGCGATGATTTTCCCGCCTTCCTCGCGGATATCAACACCTGTTGCAGGATCGGACAGAGTTACCACCACTCGCCCCTCGCTTTTATCCCCCCGGCGAAAATCAATGTTGTTCAGTGCATGGCCGCCTGTAGAAACCTTGGTAGTAGTTGATACCGGAGCTGGTGCTGAGTCTTGGGTTGCTATAGTAGTATTGGTGTTGCCTGAGCCAGGCGTATTCTCTAAGGTCAGGTAGACATCGTTACCTTGAATGCGTGTCTCGTAAGGTACAAGTTGTACCAAGTTGAGTACAACACGTGTACGGCCTTTTGCCTCCACAGCATTAATGCTGTGGACTTGACCGATTCCGACGGACAGACTCTTCGCCGTCTTCACACTGGTATTCGGAAAATCCAGTGCAATACGGGCCGGATTATCAGTTGTGAAGCTGATCGGTTGGCTGGGTGCCGCCGACATGCTGAGCTTGATCTGCACGCGATCGCCCGTTAAAGCAGAAAAGCTAATGTCTTGTAGATTAATTATGCTACTAGCCGCATCGTCTTGTGCATACGCCAAAGAACCCGTGAGTAAGCTCGTCAGCATGATGATGAGCGCTCTTGGCAAAATGGATGCAGACCAGCGCTGCGCCCTACTAAGCCTACCAGATGCTAAAAAGTTTGGATCGCAGGGGCAAAGATTCTTATTTGGAGGGAATGAACCGTCCGTAGCGAAGCTGCGTAATGTTTTAATAGTCGAGATCATTTTATTTTCCCCCAGATTCTTCACTTAAGGCGATAGAGGCAGGTTGCTCAATCCAGCCACCTTGTCCATCGTCTATAATTTCAACCAAGTTAATTGATTCATCCGAAATGTTGGTGACCTTACCATCATGCTGTCCCAGATAATTGCTAGGTTGTACCCGATACACCACACCGTCCGGTGCCTTAACCAACGACCACTTTTGTGTGTTGAGTTCAAACGTGCCTACCATCCTGAGTGTATCTAAGGGGTAATTTTCCAAAGCTTCCTTAGGCCGATTTGGATCTGGCCGCAGAGAGCTGGTAGAGTTGGAAGCCGTTACCTCTTTAGGTGGTGCCGTAAAAGGGTCGCGCAAAGTGGCCACGTTATAGGAAAATGTCTCTTGCAGTTTAGTCTCTGGCAGTGGTTCTATCTGACCTTGGGGTTTGGCTTTTACCTGCTTGGTGTAAGCCTCCAGGTCTTCGAGACCTGACCCACTGCAGGCCGTGAGTGTCAGGCCCGCCAGTAAGGTCAATGCAATAGAATAATGTTGGCGTGCCTTATTCATTTTGATTTTACTGCGTCTTTTGATTTTGCCGTGTCTTGCTTTGGTGCTGGTGCTGCACTTGCCTCGTCAAGATAACGGTAGGTTTTGCCCGTCATCTCCATAATCAGTCTCCCATCACCGTCTTTCTTGTCTGCGGGGTGAATAGAGAAGTCGTGTAGTGTGACAATGCGTGGCAACGCAGCAACCCCGCTCACAAATGCGCCTAACTGATGGTAGTTGCCGGTAACTCTCATGCTGATAGGCAGTTCTGCGTAAAAATCCTTGGGTGTTTCAGCCTTCGGGCTGAATAGTTCAAACTCCAGGCCACTTGCCAAACCAGTCTGAGAAACATCTACCAATAAATCTGCAATCTCGGCTTTGCTGGGAAGTTGACGCAGCATAGTGTTGAAGGAAGCTCTTATCTCTACCATCTGCTGACGATAAGCATCGAGATTGGCGGCTTTAGCTTGTTTTGTTTCAAACGATTGCTTAAGTCCTGGTTCTTTGGTTTGTGTGTCTTTGAGAGCCTGTAACTGATCCTTGGTGTCAAACCAATAACCTGCGGCCAAAACCAGGACGCAAGCCAAAATGATCAAACCCACTTTGGCTGGAGTGGGCCAGCTGACAATACTTTTAATGTCTAGCTCGTTGAGCTCTGATAAATTCATGGTTTGACAACCGCTGCGTCAGCTTCCGCTGCTACTGCTGGACTATTGGGATTTTTTTGATTAACGCGTAGTACATAGCGGGTCTCACGCGCACTGTTTTTCTCGCTGGTTTCAGTAATATCCAATGCCGGATTTTGCAACCAATTGGCTGCTTCTAAATTCCTCATTAGATTTGATACGCGAGCATTAGATTGCGCCAACCCTTCGATGGTCAATGAAACGCCTTGTTGTTTAAGAGTAGTGTACTGAATGCCATCAGGTAAGGTAGTGACTAGCTCATCCAGCATGTGGACTGTTTGGGTTCGATTGGCTTGCAGATCTTGAATAATGGCGATCCGTGCCAGCAACCGCGCTTTTTGATCTTCCAGAGTTTTTATCTCGGCGATCTGTTTATCCAATACGGCGATCTGTTGAGTTAAGTAATCATTCCTCGAGTTTTGATAGTCGATCCGATTGTTGATTTGAATATGGGTTAACAGAACAACACCAGCGGCCAATATCAGGCTGCCTATGCCAATCACCATCAACTGCCGCTGCCGGTCTTTGCGCCGCGCTTCGCGCCAAGGTAAGAGATTGATGCGTGTGGCCATGGTTAATCGAAGCTCCGCAGTGCGAGTCCGCACGCAATCATGAGTGCAGGGGCATCATTATTAATGGCCTGGGGATTGACGCGTGAAGAGGTTGACATGCCGACGAAGGGATTGGCGATTGAGGTTGGTATGTCTGTTTTAGACTCGATAAGTGACGCGATACCCGGGATAAAGGCATTACCCCCGGCTAACAGAATATGATCCACCTTGTTATAGTGACTCGACGAAAAGAAAAATTGTAACGAGCGCGTAATTTGTTGCGCCATCGTTTCTTTATAAGGCTCCAACACCTCAGTTATATAGTCGTCGGGCAAGCCACCCTGCCGTTTTGCTTTACCGGCTTCCTCAGGGGAAAGATTGTAGCGCTGCTGTATGGCTTCAGTGAGCTGCTGTCCACCAAAGAGTTGCTCGCGCGTGTAGATAATCCGAAGATCTTCCAGCACGGTAAAGCTCATCATGGTCGCGCCTACGTCAAATACAGCGATAATCTTTTCCTTACCTTTGCCAGGCATCTGGTCGGCAATCAGTGCTAGTGCTGTTTCCGTTGCATAGGCCTCTACATCGACGATCTTAGCCGTAAGCCCACCCATCTCAACGGCTGCGACGCGCATATCCACATGTTCACTACGGGATGCGGCCAACACGACATCTACCATGTCAGGGCTTTTCCGGGTGGGGCCGACGACCTGAAAATCCAGGCTGACCTCCTTCAACGGGTAAGGGATATACTGAGGCGCTTCATATTCGATCTGGCTGGCCATATCATCATCATTCAGCGTAGCAGGCATGGAGATGATCTTGGTGATCACTGCGGATCCGGCGACGGCCACAGCCGCCATTTTGGCGCGCGTCCTGGAGCGTTTGACGGCGCGCCGTATACTCTCAGCAATGGCTTCTATGTTCACGATGGTTTTTTCCACTACGGCTCCAGCGGGTAGCGGTTCAACGGCGTAGCTCTCGATGCGATAAGCATTCCCCTTACGGCTTAGTTCCACCAGCTTTACAGCAGTGGAGCTAATATCAAGGCCAAGTAAGGATGGCGCTTCTCTAGCTAACAATGGCACCGATTTTTCCCCTATAGATACTCATAGTTACAAACCATATATACTGTACTTTATTAAATACTGGCCCAAATGTACCGTAATATGACGAAAAAGCAAACACGTTTAAACAGTAAGCACTTTTGATGCCAAGATTTCTAAATGAATACCTTAAGCAGATATTCAACATAGCATACTGCTTGATATAGACTTATCCTCATGCCAAATTTTTTGAAGTTGTGGAGTTTTATTCTGGCCGGTGTGTTTGCAGTGCTCACATTGGGCGCTGTGGCCTTGGGGGTAGGCTATTTAATCCTGGTGCCACAATTACCCTCGACTGAGCACCTAAAGGACGTATCCCTCCAGGTACCGTTGCGAATCTACGCCGCAAGTGGGGAGCTCATCGCCGAATTCGGTGAGGTAAGGCGCATTCCGGTCAAGCTCGCGGAAGTGCCTAAACCGATGCTGCAGGCCGTATTGGCAGCGGAGGATGACCGTTTTTACACCCATCCCGGAGTGGACTACCAAGGCCTGCTGCGCGCCTCATTTTATCTGCTTGCCACAGGTGAAAAAAAGCAGGGCGGCAGCACCATTACCATGCAAGTGGCGCGCAACTTCTTTCTCAGCAACGAGAAGACGTATTTGCGTAAACTTAACGAGATCCTGCTAGCCCTTAAAATAGAAGGAGAGCTTAGCAAAGATGAGATTCTCGAACTCTACCTCAATAAAATCTATTTGGGTAACCGCTCCTACGGGATAGCCGCAGCGGCACAGTTTTATTATGGTGCCACGCTCGATCAGTTAAGTGTCTCGCAGATGGCCATGCTCGCGGGTTTGCCCAAGGCACCGTCAAAATATAACCCTGTTGCCAATCTGGCGCGCGCGACCGAGCGCAGAAATTATGTCCTAGAGCGTATGAACTCCCTGGGTTATTTGAGTGACCAGGATTATCAAGCCGCCCTGGCTACGGTAGAGACGGCCAAGCCGCATAGCCAGGTCATTGAGCTGGAAGCACCTTATCTTGCAGAGATGGTGCGTGCAGAAATGTTGAAGCGTTACGGTGAAGGTGCTTACACCGGTGGCTTCAAGGTAGTGACTACCCTCGATGCCACCTTGCAGAAGACGGCCAACGCCGCCTTGCGCACCAGTCTGGTGGAATATGATACCCGCCACGGTTATCGCAAACCAGAGCGCCATTTCGATATACCCGCAGCCTCTGGGGCACCCGAATGGAATCGTTTATTGGCAGAAGTTCCATCGGTGGGGGGCCTGCTCCCGGCATTGGTTATTAAAGTAGAAGGACAAACTGCCAGTGTTTATCATCCCCGCACGGGCTTGGTGGAGATAGCCTGGTCCGGCCTGTCGTGGGCTCGGCCTTATATAGATGAGAATAAGCGCGGACCTAGTCCGAAACTTGCTGCAGATATTCTTGCCGTGGGTGATGTTATCCGGATTGTGCAATCTTCCGAGGGTCAATGGCGGCTCACCGAGATCCCCAAGGTGCAAGGAGCGTTTATCTCGTTGATACCTGCCAATGGCGCAATCAATTCCCTGGTAGGCGGTTTTTCTTTTTACCGCAGTGGCTTCAACCGCGTGACCCAGGCCGAGCGCCAGCCCGGTTCGAGTTTTAAGCCCTTCCTTTATTCTGCCGCGCTGGAAAAAGGATTTACCCCGGCGACCATTATTAACGATGCGCCAATCGTCGTTGAAGATGGCAATCTGGGTGATGCCTGGCGTCCGGAGAATTACGGAGGCAAGTTTAATGGCCCAACTCGCCTGCGCGATGCCCTGGCGCATTCACGCAACCTGGTTTCGATCAGGGTGCTACGCGCGATTGGTATTGATTATGCCATTGACTACATCACTCGATTTGGCTTCAAGCGTGAACAATTACAGCACGTGGGCGGTCTTTCACTGGCTCTGGGGAGCAGCGAAAACACACCGATCGAACTGGCACAGGCCTACACGGTGTTTGCCAATGGCGGTTACCGGGTAGATCCGTACTTCACCGAACGCATTGAGGGGCCGAACGGGGAAACGTTGATGCAAACCGAGCCCGTGACATTGTGCACAAACTGCGCAGCCGCACCCGTGGATGAAACTCCACAGGCACAAGTGGAAGCTGACATTAAAGCCGA
>JAYTIZ010000044.1:0-3004 GCA_043731445.1 Gammaproteobacteria bacterium
AGTTGTCTTATCGTTGAAAGCGTACACAACTCGCGCGCCGGTATGCGTGAACGGTATGGCGTAACCAAATAGGATGCTTCTTGAGAAATTAGTATCAGCGGTGCTCTTGATGACCTCTGCGCCTGACAGCGTAACAAACTTACCTGCAAGCACCGTAAAGGGGCCGGTAGCATACTGCGCATAAGCCGCTTGAACATCGAACTTATCAGTTAGCGAAGTGCGGAAAGGGCCGATTACATCAGCATCTCTACCAAAGTTTAAATTCACTAAGCCGCCAAAGCCTTCCTTGGGCAAGAAAGAGGCGGTAAGATCGACAGTCTGAAGGTCAAAAGCATTACCGCGCTGCCTATCAAAAACGCGCGTAGGCACGCCGCTGGTAAAAAGACCCGTATCAGATAGGGAAAAGGCAGAAACATCCACGTAGGCTGTGAAATTGAAATCTGATTTTTCCGGCGCACTGGCCTCAGGTGCAGCAGCATTTTCTGTTACTGGAGCGGCAGGTTGGCCCACCGTTTCATCAGCGACTGCGACAGCGCACGAACCAGCCAAGAAGGTGCCCACTAACAGGACTTTTTCGAAGGACTTCATTTTTAGGTATCTCCCAGAATTTTAAGAGTTAAGGTTGATAGACGCCCAACTCACTCGTTACAAAGTTGTTTTAATTTCAGATCATGTATAGCAGTTCTTATGCCATCAGCTAACGTATGCTAAAACAATAGGTTAAGGATTACTATTCCCCATTTTATGCACCAAAATCGGGAATAGTGGAAATCATGCACCAAAATGGATCAAGCACCCCAGATGCAACATCTATTACACTTACAAGCCGAACTTTTAAGGAGACCCTGAATGATCGATAGCAAAACCCTAGATGAGCTGGCACGGCGGCTGTCGCAGGCCATTCCTGCCAGCGTGCGCGAGCTGCAGCACGATGTTGAAAAAAATATGCGCGCTGCGCTGAACAGCACTTTCAATAAATTAAATCTGGTCACGCGGGAAGAATTTGATGTGCAGGCGGCAGTACTCGCTCGCTCGCGTGCTAAGCTACACGAGCTGGAAGCACAGGTCGCCGCATTGGAAGAGCAACTACATCAGCAAATAGCTACACAAAAAACCAAAAAATAATCTTCGCCTACTCACCACTTCTCTATGTCACTTGCCGTCGTCTACAGCCGGGCCCAGGCCGGTATTGATGCGCCGTTAGTCACGGTCGAAGTGCATCTATCCAACGGCCTGCCCAGTCTTTCCATCGTCGGCCTGCCTGAAGCAGCGGTAAAAGAAAGCAAAGACCGCGTGCGCAGCGCCTTGCTCAACGCGCGCTTTGAATTTCCTGCGCGGCGCATCACCGTGAACCTTGCGCCGGCCGATCTTCCCAAGGAAGGCGGGCGATTCGATCTTGCCATTGCCCTGGGCATTCTTGGGGCCTCCGGTCAAATTCCCAAACAAAACCTGGCACAGTACGAATTTATCGGTGAGTTGGCGCTCACGGGTGAACTGCGCAGCGTGCGCGGTGCACTCTCCGTCGCGCTGCAAACACGCGCTACGGGGCGTACCTTACTTTTGCCTCTGGAAAATGCCGATGAGGCGGCGTTAGTGAGCGGTGTTAACGTGATCGGTGCGCGCCAACTTCTGGAAGTCTGCGCTCACCTTAATAATAGCAGTCCGTTGGCGTTACACGTGCCTGCAGAGTTACCCGCGCCTGAACGTGCTTATGAAGACCTGGCCGATGTGCGCGGCCAGCAACATGCCAAACGCGCTTTGGAAATTGCGGCGGCGGGTGGTCACAGCCTGCTCATGGTCGGCCCACCGGGCACCGGCAAAAGCATGCTCGCCAGTCGTCTGCCGGGTATCTTGCCGGAAATGACCGAAGGAGAGGCGATCGAGGCTGCTGCGATTGCTTCCATCAGCGACCACGGCTTTTCCGCTGCGCAGTGGAAGCGGCGCGTGTTTCGTGGCCCGCACCATACCGCCTCCAGCGTTGCGCTGGTGGGCGGCGGCAGTTCACCGCGTCCGGGCGAAATTTCGCTGGCGCATCATGGCGTGCTTTTTCTTGATGAACTCCCCGAGTTTGATCGTCGCGTATTGGAAGTATTGCGCGAACCGCTAGAGTCGGGGCACATCACCATTTCGCGTGCAGCACGCCAGGCTGATTTTCCCGCGAGCTTTCAGCTCATCGCCGCCATGAATCCGTGCCCGTGCGGTTACCTGGGCGATACCAGCGGACGCTGCCATTGCACGGCTGAGCAAGTGCAGCGCTACCGTGGACGTATCTCCGGCCCCTTGCTGGATCGCATAGACATGCACGTGGAAGTGCCCAAAGTGCCGCATGATGCAATGCGTGCTAAACCGGATGACGTCGCCGAAACCTCGCAGCAAATACGCGCACGCGTTGGACATGCCCGCGCACTCCAGATCGAACGCAATGGCAAACCCAACTACGCACTTAAAAACAAGCAGATTGAAAAGCTGTGCAAATTAAGCGAGCCCAATGCGCGCTTGTTAGAGCAAGCCATTGAGCGCCTAGGATTGTCTGCCCGCGTTTATCATCGCATCCTCAAAGTCGCGCGCACCATCGCCGATTTGGCGGGGAGTGAGAATATCGAAACAGCGCATCTCACTGAAGCTATTTCCTATCGGCGTCTCGATCGTCCTGTACACCATTAACCACGAACTTTATCTTCATTAGATAAAAACGAGAATATTTTTTATAAACAAGCTTATCAATATGTTAAGGTACGCGCATTAATGCAAGGGCTATGGATATGATTAAAAAAGACACCGTCGTGAGTTTCAAATTTCAAGTCTCGGACAGCAGCGGCAAGTTGCTGGAAGAAAGTCTTGAGCCTGCCGTTTATCTGCACGGCGGCTATGGCAATGTGCCCAAGTATTTGGAGGAGAATCTGGAAGGTCACCGCGCCGGAGAAAAGCTTAAAGTACGTGTGGAGCCCGAACAAGGTTTCGGCGTGCGTGACGAAACACTGGTGCGCCATGAGCGCCGCGACAA
>JAYTIZ010000045.1:0-12573 GCA_043731445.1 Gammaproteobacteria bacterium
GTGACAAGTAGCAAGAAAACTCTTGCTACTTGTTATTATTCGAAACTCGCCACTTGTCTTTCGGTATAAACCGGCGTCCAGCCACTGGTATCTATGAAGTAACGCACTGCCTTGATACGTCCAGACTCGCCCAACGTGAACCAGTGCTCGGTATTAGCCGGGATGTTGATGTAATCTGAAGCAGACACTTCCAGCAGAAATTGTCTGCCTTGCGGGTCAACAAAACCAAAACGTCCACAACCGGCAAGGACATAACGCACTTCATCATCAGTGTGATAATGCACTTTGTCGAATTTCCCCAACATCTCCGGCAGCCCCGGAACATTTTCGTGCAGCACAATCATATCGCGCGTGGCATAGCCGGCTTCTTGCTTTAAGGTTTCAAAACGATGGTCTACCGCGCGCAACAATTCTTCTTTTTCGGCATCGTCCAACACCGTTTGCTCCATCAGCGCATGGACGCGAGGATTATCAGGTGCTGGCCATTGTTGCAAAGCAATATCTAGCTCGGCGAGCTTGGCCTGAATGGTGGGCAGGTCTTTGGTTTCAGTAGCGTCGGGGAAGATTATACGGGCCATATTAAAATCCTGAACAAGTGGCAAGTGCGCAGTAAGTCTAAGGTCATAGGGGATTTCTTGCAACTCGTTACTCGCTACCGCTGTTAACTTCTCCCGCGCGCCCGGCTAGAACCGTGGTTGCGCAGGCCAGGGCCTGACTTACCCATGGGTGGGCGGCCTCCTTTGCGAGCGCGTGGCGGTAGAAAATCGTGCGCCAATTTTTCCGGCGGCAAAGGCGTTACCAATACGTCGTTAGTAATACGGCCTACCGTCATCTTGCGGCCAATATACTGTTCGATTTCCAGCAGCGAAAAAGCATATTGCTCGCATACAAAACTGACCGCATCGCCGCTCGCGCCTGCACGCGCAGTGCGCCCAATACGATGCACGTAATCTTCGCCATCCTGCGGCAGATCGTAATTAAAAACATGGCTGACATCGGGAATGTGCAGCCCACGTGCAGCGACATCGGTGGCAACTAATATGGCCAGTTCGCCGCGCTGGAATTCTGCCAGCAGGCGCTCGCGCTTATGCTGCGGAACATCACCGGATAACAGTGCACTTTCAAAGCCATTACCCTTCAGGTAGCCCCACACTTTTTGCGCGGCCACCTTGGTGTTGACAAAGACGATGCTGCGCCGTGCATCCATATGTTTCAACAGACCCAGCAGTAAAGAAATTTTTTCATCTTCTCCAACGTGATAAATAATCTGCGTCACTTTATCGGCTGTCACTTTTTCCGGTTCAATTTGCACCATCTGCGCATTATTCATGTGCTCATAGGTGAGTTCGGTGACCTTCCACGACAAGGTTGCGGAGAATAGTAAGTTGAGGCGCTTTTCCGGAGTCGGCATACGCCGCAACAGAAAACGCACGTCCTTGATAAAGCCAAGATCAAACATGCGATCAGCTTCGTCCAGCACCATCGCCTGGATAGCTTTGAGATCGAATATATGTTGCTTGAAGTAATCAATAAGACGGCCAGGCGTGCCGATGAGAATATCCACACCTGCTTCGAGCATAGCGCGCTGGGTGTCATACCCCGTGCCACCATAAACTAAACCGCGCGTGAGACCTGAGTGGCGACCCAATACTTCAGCATCCTTATAAATCTGCATGGCCAATTCGCGGGTCGGGGCCAAAATCAGCGCACGGGGCTGGTTGGCTTTGCGCTGCGCCGGAGGCGCCGTGTGTAATAAATGGTTCATGACAGCAATCAAAAAGGCAGCTGTTTTACCGGTGCCGGTCTGGGCACGTCCGGCCACATCTTTACCTGCCAGGGCCAGTGGTAAAGCTTGCGCCTGGATGGGGGTGCAGAAGGAAAAGCCTGCTTCTTCAATGCCTTGCAGCAATTGTGAGGGCAAGTCGAAGTTGGTAAACGCTACTTGCGTTAGGTGTTGGTCGCTCATGTATCCAGTAAGGATAACAGAATCACCCACCCTTGGGGCTTGAAATGCCAGCCTGAATCAGCTCAGAATACATGATGTGAGTATTACCTACTCCCGCAATGCCCTGGTAACCCTCGCACACAACAAAGGGCAAAGCGAGTCTTATGCTAAACTCTCCCTTTACTTCTTTTTGAGGCAACAACGTGAGCGACAGCATTGTATACGTCACCGACGCAAACTTTGAGGATCAAGTCCTCAAATCATCCTTGCCCGTGTTGGTAGATTACTGGGCTGATTGGTGCGCCCCCTGCAAGATGATCGCGCCGATTCTCGACGAGATCGCCGTGGATTATACTGGCAAGATAAAGATCGCCAAGCTTAATATTGACCAGAATCCCGCCACGCCTCCCAAGTTCGGCATCCGTGGCATTCCCACTTTGATGTTGTTCAAAAACGGTAACGTCGAGGCAACCAAAGTCGGTGCGGTGTCAAAATCGCAACTGGCAGCATTTATTGATTCCAATCTTTAATTCGTAATGCATCTTTCCAAAAAAAGCTAGACGAGGCTTAGCTTTAATGGTAACGTTGCCACAGTTTTAAGCGTTCTTGCTGTAAACCCTGTCGCTACCGCGGCAGTTACTCCCCAAAAAACTTAACATTGTTGCAGCGGCTATTCGGCCGTTGATCTATTTCACCTATCTACTCAGCGACACTCAAACATTCATGAATCTTACCGAACTTAAACAAAAATCCGCCGCAGACCTCATTGATCTCGCCCAGTCCATGGGCATTGAAGGGATGGCGCGCTCCCGCAAACAGGAAGTGATCTTCGCCATCCTCAAGGCACACGCGCAAAAAGGTGAAGACATCTTCGGCGACGGCGTACTGGAAATTCTGCAAGATGGTTTTGGATTTTTACGCTCGGCTGATAGTTCCTATCTGGCCGGGCCTGACGACATCTACGTTTCACCCAGCCAGGTGCGACGCTTTAATCTGCGCACCGGCGACACTGTCTCCGGCAAAATCCGTCCGCCTAAAGAAGGCGAGCGCTATTTCGCACTCCTCAAAGTAGACAAGATTAATTTTGACGGCCCGGAAAATGCCAAGAACAAAGTCTTATTCGAAAATCTCACACCGCTGTTCGCCAATGAACGGCTCACTCTGGAGCAGGGCAACGGCAGCACGGAAGACATCACCGCGCGCGTTATTGATCTTATCGCCCCCATCGGTAAAGGGCAGCGTGGCCTGATCGTTTCGTCGCCCAAATCGGGCAAGACCATGATGCTGCAGAATATCGCGCAGTCCATCGCCGCGAGTCACCCCGAATGTTATTTGATTGTGCTATTGATTGACGAACGCCCGGAAGAAGTCACCGAGATGGCGCGTTCGGTGAAGGGCGAGGTCGTATCAAGCACCTTCGATGAACCGGCAAGCCGCCATGTGCAGGTGGCCGAGATGGTCATCGAAAAAGCCAAACGTCTGGTGGAACACAAACTGGATGTCGTCATCCTGCTCGATTCCGTCACGCGTCTGGCACGTGCTTACAACACGGTCATTCCATCCTCCGGCAAGGTGTTAACCGGCGGCGTGGACGCCAACGCTCTGCAACGGCCTAAACGCTTTTTCGGCGCGGCGCGTAATATTGAAGAAGGCGGCAGCCTGACCATCATCGCCACCGCGCTGATTGATACCGGCTCGAAGATGGATGACGTGATCTACGAAGAATTCAAAGGCACCGGTAATATGGAAATCCATCTGGATCGCCGCATCGCCGAAAAACGTATTTACCCTGCCATTCACATCAACCGTTCCGGTACCCGCCGCGAAGAACTTCTCACCAAGCCAGACGAACTACAGAAGATGTGGATACTGCGCAAGCTGCTACATTCTATGGATGAATTAGCCGCGATGGAATTTCTGCTCGATAAACTCAAAGCTACCAAGACGAATGGTGAGTTCTTTGACTCAATGAAGCGCTAGTTCGCCCCACCACCTCCCGACGGGGCGAGGAAAGTTCTGAACTAGTTGATGACCGTCATGCCCGCGAAAGCGGGCATCCAGTTTGGATATAAAGCATTATTGCCAATAGTGCCAGATTCTTCGCTACGCTCAGAATGACAACAGAGATATACCCTAAACTTCCCTAAAACACCTTGCCGTTTTCGTGCGCATTAAATTCCTTCAGCTTGACCTCCACCGGCTTAATGTTCCAGATCTTCTCGGCATACTCGCGGATACTGCGGTCACTGGAAAATTTACCGGTGCCCGCCACGTTGAGTATCGCTCGCCGCGTCCACTCCTGCGGATCGCGATAAAGAGTATCCGCCGCCTGATCACACGCCATATACGCAGCATAATCGGCCAGCACTAAATAATGATCACCGCCCGTTGTTAAAGAACGGATGATGGGCTGATAAAGCTCCGGTTCCGTTGGTGAAAAAAATCCTGAGCCGATCATATCCATCACCTGTTTTAGCTCAGCGTTACCATGATAGTAGTCCAAAGGTTTATAGCCGCTGGCGCGCAACTGTGTGGCTTCCGCCGCCGTTAAACCAAAGATGAAAATGTTTTCTGGGCCGACCTCTTCCTGAATCTCCACATTCGCGCCATCCAATGTCCCCATCGTGAGCGCGCCGTTCAACGCAAACTTCATATTGCCCGTACCGGAGGCTTCCATACCCGCGGTGGAAATCTGCTGTGAAAGTTCCGAGGCAGGGAAAATATCCATCGCCGTCGATACGTTGTAGTTGGGAATAAAGACCACCTTGAGCCGGTCAACAAGGCACGGGTCGTTGTTAATAACATCGGCCACATCGTTGATCAATTTGATCACCAGCTTCGCCATGGCATAGCCCGGTGCCGCTTTACCACTAAAGATGAAGGTGCGTGGCACGAGGTCAGCATTGGGGTTGGCGCGCATGCGGTTATACAGCGTCACCACGCGCAATATGTTCAGCAGTTGGCGTTTGTACTCGTGGAGGCGTTTGACCTGCACATCGAACAGCGAATCTATATTGAGCTGAATATCAAGATGCTGCTTGATGAGCCCCGCCAGATGTTCCTTATTGGCGCGTTTCACCGCGTGGAACTCTGCGCGGAATCCCGCATCTTCCGCCAAGGGCACCAATTGTTTCAATTCCTCCAGATGGCTGAGCCAGTGCTTACCGATGCGCGAACAGATCAATTTGGCCAGCGCCGGATTAGCCTGATTCAGCCAGCGGCGTGGCGTGATGCCATTGGTGATATTAATAATGCGGCCCGGAAACAGGCGCTCAAAATCAGCAAAGATGGTGGTCTTCATCAGATGCGTGTGCAATGCAGAAACGCCATTCACTTTATGACTACCGATAATGGCCAGGTGCGCCATACGGATGCGCCGCCCACCTTGCTCATCAACAATAGACATGCGCCGCAGCAGGTCTGCATCGCCCGGAAAGCGGTGCATCACGTCTTTCAGAAAACGCTGATTGATCTCATAGATGATGTGCAGATGGCGTGGCAGCAAGGTCTCAAAACGGCTCACCGGCCAGGTCTCCAGCGCTTCGGGCAACAGCGTGTGATTAGTGTAGGCGAACGTGCGCACGGTGATATCCCACGCGCGCTCCCAATCCAGATGGTGTTTATCCATCAACACCCGCATCAATTCCGGAATGGCGATGGAAGGGTGCGTATCGTTAAGCTGTATGGCGACTTTCTCCGGCAGTAAATCGAGCGAATCATGCGCGCTGCTGAAGCGGCGCAAAATATCTTGCAGGGAAGCACATACGAAAAAATACTGCTGCTTCAGCCGTAACTCCTTGCCCATCTCAGTTGCATCATTTGGATAAAGCACCTTGGAGATATTCTCGGAAGCGGTTTTATCCTGCACGGCCTTGATGTAGTCGCCGTCATTAAAATAGCTGAGGTTAAAATCCAGGCTCGACTTGCTGGCCCATAGGCGCATGTTATTGACAGTGGTCGTGTCATAGCCGGGAATAGGCGTATCGTAGGGCGTCGCGAGCACTTCTTCGCCGTCCACCCATTGAAAATGCGTGCGCCGGTTTTCGTCCTGGTATTCCACCACCCGGCCATAAAATTTAACGGGGTAGAGCGTGCCGATACGCGCAAATTCCCATGGGTTGCCGAAACGCAGCCAGTTGTCCGGCTTTTCTATCTGGTGGCCGTCTTCAATGCTCTGATTGAACATGCCATATTCGTAGCGGATGCCATAGCCATAACCCGGCAGACCGAGCGTGGCCATGGAGTCGAGATAACATGCTGCGAGTCTGCCTAAACCACCATTGCCCAGACCCGCATCGTTTTCCAATTCACTGATTTCTTCCAAGCTTAAGCCAATATCGTGCAGCACTTGGTAACACTCGTCCAGGAATCCCATGCTGAGCAGGCTGTTGGTCAAGGCGCGCCCCATGAGAAATTCCAGTGAGAAATAATAAACACGCTTCGCATCTTCTTTATAGTAAGTGCGCATGGTTTCCATCCAGCGCTCAGTCAAGCGGTCGCGCACGATATAAGCCACCACGCTGAACCAGTCGCGCTCGGTAGCGGCGAAGATGTCTTTGCCAACGGAATATTCCAGACGATTGGCCAGCGAACGTTTAATAGACTCCGCGTCCAAACCTAAACTGTCGAATTTAAATGACTGCTTATTGATTATTTTCACTCACATACCTCGAAATTCTGACTAAAAACGGCCTTTTACCCATTATTTTTGCAATATTTAAGCCTATAAACTGCTCAAAATGCGCCCGCCAATATATACTTATTCTAAGCTATACTGATGGCGTAGTTAAGCAAAACAGGTGGCCTCATGAAATCTGCGTTTGACTGGCGTATTGATTTTGACGAATGGTCTGCGCTCGCGACGTGTGACCCGCACCAGTTTGAGCAGCGGCGCTCGCACCTGCTCAATGAAGTGCTCCAGTACACCGCACCACCCAGACAACAACGCCTGCGCTGCCTGCAGTGGCGCATAGACAAAGTGCGCGAAATCTCCCCTAATCCGATGTCCGCCTGCATCAAACTTTCTACCATGATGTGGGATTCTCTGATGGGCCAGGGCGGGTTACACGAAACCCTGCACGCCCTTACCCAAACAAACACACCTTCCACACAACCTGCCCGACGCAAAGCGGTGATATTGCCGTTTCGGCGGGTATATCTGGTTGGGCACCCTAGAGATTGATCGTGATAAACAAGAACAATCACCCAGTGGGTTGGACGTTTCTGATGAATGAGCTGGAAGATGCTCAGGAGCACCTCCATGCACTCATTTCAGAAATGACTGAAGAGAAGATTTATGAAGTGGAAGCGTTTCAGGTGAATCTGGCCCACGTTATGTCGCATCTCAATAGAGCTTGGGCGCGTCGAGACACCACAGAAGATTTGACAGAATCCGAGTGGGAAATAGGCAGTCAATTCTCTGATGAGCTTTCTCATCTACTTTAGTGTGCCTAACCATCGGTTCAAGCGGACGTGCCATGAGCAGCTATGGCACGTCGCTTAACCCAAGCGTTATTTTGAAACTGCACCGGAGAACTTTATGCTCAAGATAATTGCCATCATCGTCGTCATTCTCATCGCTGCTGTCCTCATTTATGCCGCAACAAAACCCAACACTTTTCGTGTTGAGCGTTCTATAAGCATCAAAGCTTCGCCAGAGAAAATTTTTGCCATCATCGACGATTTCCATCTGTGGGGTGCTTGGTCACCCTGGGAGAAAATAGATCCCACGATGAAAAGAACCTTCAGCGGCGCGGCCAACGGTAAGGGGGCCGTGTATGCATGGGAAGGCAATAATAAGGTCGGCACGGGACGCATGGAAATCATGGAATCATCCTTGCCATCCAAGATCATAATCAAACTGGATTTCCTCAAGCCGTTCGAAGCCCACAACACCGCGGAGTTCACCCTGGAACCTCAAGGCGATAGCACGAAGCTCACCTGGGCGATGTATGGCCCCAGCCCCTATATTTCAAAAGTAATGACGGTTTTCTGCAGCATGGACAACATGGTCGGCAAAGATTTTGAGGCTGGCCTTGCTAACCTGAAGGCTCTCGCTGAAAAATAAACGACATGACCAGTGCAAGACACGCAGTGCCTTGACCAACGTCGAAGGATCTAAGCTGATCTACGGGTACTATTTGGACTTCAGCAGGTCTTTGAGGTTTGCAAAGGGGCTGTAAGTAGCTGGGTTATCTGCTGGCTTCGCGTCGTTAGACCCCGTAAGACCTGCGCCTGCCTGTTCCTGCGCAATATGATCTCCGTAACGCGAATGCTCATTATCGTGGCAGTAAATACACAGATTTTCCCAGTTGCTGCCGTCTAAGGGGTTGTTGTCGTGATTATGATCTTTATGATGCACAGTGAGCAGGTGCAGATTTTCACGCGCGAATTCACGCCCGCACTTCGCGCATACCCAGGGATGCATCTTCAGGGATTGTTCACGATAGCCCTTGTTGCGCTCATCCTGCTCTTTGCGCGCCTTGGCCACTAGGGTATCAAGCCTGACTTGACCCGTTGGCACGGCTTTGTCTGGCATGCGCTTGCTCATATCACTAGTCCGAGAACTATCATATTCCGCCTAGAAAAAACCTATCCGATACTTAATTATGCCTAATCCTGGCACAGTTTACTGAGCGTCCGTGAGCTTAAATGGGCTTGCGGGAACCGGCTTTCTCGCTTATCATGTCCGGCTTACTGTCATGCGGTGCTCGACCCTTGCTGGGTGGCTGCATATTCACAGAAAATGAGAGATTAGCTATGAAATCTGAAATACATCCTGCCTACCAAGAGATTACCGTCACGTGCAGTTGCGGTAACACCTTTAAGACCGGCTCGACGCTTGCCAAACCCCAGCTGAATATCGAAGTATGTTCTGCCTGCCATCCTTTTTACACAGGCAAACAGAAGATCGCCGACACTGGTGGCCGCGTGGACAAATTCCGCCAGCGCTATGGCATCAAGAAGAAAGGCGAGGCTGCGTCAACACCTGGCTAAGCAAGGCCATGCGTTCGTTGTGGCGATGCTTTATCGCCGTTGTTTGTCTCGCTACTCTTGCCGCTTGCAGCAGCACCCCACAAAACAACTGTGCGGCTGACCACATTGATGAACAGGCGCAGGTCAGTTACGTTTACGACGGCGACACCGTTAAACTAACCGATGGGCGCAGAGTGCGCTTTATCGGGATTGATACTCCTGAGGTCGGCCACGGTAAAAACCCTGCGCAAGCTTTTTCGCATGAGGCCTCAGCAGCCTTGCGTGAATTACTCACATCAGGCCGAGCTGTACAACTACGCTATGATGCAGAACGTCTGGACAGCCATCAGCGCACCCTCGCGCATTTGTATCTCAAAAATGGTCAGAGCGTTGAGACCGAACTTTTAGAACGCGGCCTGGCTACGGTGCTTATCGTGCCACCCAATGTGTGGAATCTCACCTGCTACCAAGCTGCGGAAAAACGGGCGCGTACCGCTAAACTCGGTATCTGGTCGTTGCCTCACTATCAACCGATCAGCTCTGAAAAATTGCCTGCGGATGCCAATGGTTTTTATATCATTACCGGGCGCGTGTTAAATGTAAGTAAAAGTCGGCATGCGGTTTGGTTAAACCTGGCAGGCAAGGTATCCTTGCGGATTGGCGATGCAGACCTGCCCTATTTCGCGGGGCAAGACCTGGAGCACATGGAAAATCATCAGGTCATCGCGCGCGGCTGGCTGCATCCTTGGAGCGAAGAATTAGTGATGCCGCTCCGCCACCCGGCGGCTTTGGAGTGGGTGAATTAAATTATTCCTTCACAAGTTACGAAAGCTCTGGATTCCCGCTTTCGCGGGAATGACGACCTGTTAGTACCTAGTGGCTTACTTAAGATCGTGGAATAAATCCGGACACACGTTACCGGATAACGGTTAAAATCATCCCTCTCGTTGTACACATTGGCTCATCCTTATGACTAAAGACCTTAAAAAAGCGGCACTCGACTATCACGCGCTGCCCACGCCGGGGAAGATCGCGCTCGCCATCACCAAGCCGTGCGCCACGCAAGATGAGCTGGCGCTGGCTTACACGCCCGGTGTTGCTGAGCCGGTGAGGGAAATCGCGCGCGATGCTGAGAATGCGTATCTCTACACAGGCAAGGGCAATCTGGTAGCGGTGATTACTGATGGCAGCGCGGTGCTGGGTCTGGGCAACGTCGGGGCGCTGGCGGGCAAACCAGTGATGGAAGGTAAGGCCGTGCTGTTCAAACGCTTCGCCGATATTGACGTGTTCGATATTGAGATCAATGCTGAATCACCGCAAGCCTTCATTGACACTGTTGTGCGTATCTCCCCGACGTTCGGCGGTATCAATCTGGAAGACATCGCCGCACCACATTGTTTTGAAATCGAGCAGGCACTAATTGAGCGGCTCGACATTCCGGTGTTTCATGACGACCAGCACGGCACGGCCATTATCGTTGCCGCCGGATTGCTGAACGCTCTGGAAGTACAGAAAAAATCGCTCGCGGATGTCAAGATCGTCTGTCTCGGCGCAGGCGCGGCAGGCATTGCTTCGATGCGGTTATTGCTCGCATTGGGCGCAAGCAAACAGCATCTCGTATTGGTAGACCGCCAGGGCGTTATTCATGCTGGCCGCGCGGATCTCAACCAGTACAAAAAAGAATTTGCACACACAAGCGCTGAGCGCACGCTGGCGGATGCAATGCGCGATGCCGATGTATTCATCGGGGTGTCCGGGCCTGATCTGGTAAGTGCCGAGATGTTGAGCAGCATGGCGCCGCGGCCCATCGTGTTCGCGCTCTCTAACCCTGACCCGGAAATCAGCCCGGCCGTAGCCAAAACTACGCGCAAGGATTTGATCATGGCGACGGGTCGCTCCGATTACCCTAATCAAGTGAACAATGTGCTGGGCTTTCCTTTCATCTTTCGCGGCACGCTGGACGTGCGTGCGCGGCGAATTACTCAGCAGATGGAAATCGCAGCCGCAAAAGCACTGGCAGACCTCGCGCGCCAACCTGTGCCGACCGAAGTGCTGCAAGCCTATCGGCTAACGCATCTGGAATTCGGGGCCGACTACATCATCCCCAAACCTTTCGATCCACGCCTGATCGAGTCCGTTCCGCCGCGCGTGGCACAAGCCGCTATCGCGTCTGGCGTGGCGCGCGCACCTTATCCGGCACATTATCCAAATTTAGCTGTCGAACCACTGCAACAAACAGCCTTGGGCTGAGTCTATACCTTAAAGTAGCCACCTCCGCGACGTGAACCATGAAGAAGCGCTGCTCCGTACACAATATCGGTACTGCCTTGGGGGCGGGATTATTGCTGTGCGCGCTGCTATCCTCCAGCCTCGCGAGCGCCTCAGATGGCCCGCGCGAAAAACGCTGGTCTTCGCAAATACTTGAAACCCTGCTGATCGGCGAAGCGGTCTGGCTCAAAGGCGACAAGGATAAAAAATTCTTATCGCTCTATACTAAAGCCGAAGGCACGCCCAAAGGGGCCGTGCTCCTGCTGCATGACGAAGGTCTGCATCCTGACTGGCCAGAAGTAATTTTTCCATTGCGTACCCGTCTGCCCGAGCAGGGCTGGGCCAGCCTGTCTTTGCAAATGCCCATCCTGCCGCTGACCGGCGCACCCTTCACGGTTTTCAGCCCGATGCTAGATGAAGCACCGGCCCGCATCCACGCGGGTATAGAATTTCTGCATGCACAGGGTTTCAAACACATCATCGTCATTGGTCATGGACTGGGCGCGGCGATGGGTACAGCGTATCTGGCCAAAACACCTCATTCCGGCATTGATGGTTTAGTAGGAATCGCAATGGGTGCACCCACCAGTGACAGGCCACGCTACCAGCCGGATTCGCGCCTCAATACACCTACGAGCATTGCAAAATTCAAACTACCGGTGCTGGATCTTTATGGCGCGCTGGATGATAAGAATGTAACGGACTCCGCCGCGTTGCGCATTGCAGCCGCCAGAAAAGCAGGCAATAAAGATTATCAACAAATGCGTGTGCCCGATGCCGATCACTATTTCAGCCGTTACGATAAGATTTTGCTGGAAAAAGTTAGCGCCTGGTTAGACAAGCATCAAACCACGCGGTAATTTTATCTGGTTAACACCTATGAGCTATCACGTTATATTTTGTACCTGTCCCGATGAGGCAAGTGCTACGACAATCGCTAATACATTAGTAGATCGCGATCTGGCCGCCTGCGTCAACATCGTGCCTGGGCTGCGCACTATCTACCGCTGGAAAGCGCAGCGCAAGACTGGCAGCGAGCTGTTGCTCATCATCAAAGCGCGGCTGGCGCGCTATTCCGAATTGCAGGCCGCTATTGTGGAGTTGCACCCTTATGAGCTGCCAGAGATTATTGCGTTGCCCATTTCCACCGGATTACCTGCGTATCTCGCGTGGCTCGAACACGACATTAAGGTTGATTGATATGAAACGTTTCTTATTATTTTTATTTTTAGTAGCAGGCGCACCGGGTGCTTACGCAGTAGACCCAAGTCAACTGTTACCTTCGGAAGAAGCGTTTCGTCTCAACGTTACCGTTAAAGATCCGCAGACGCTGCACGCGGAGTGGAAGATTGCAGACGGGTACTATCTCTATCGTGATCGCATCA
>JAYTIZ010000046.1:0-4295 GCA_043731445.1 Gammaproteobacteria bacterium
CGAGGGCGGTGTCATCATTGCCAATGTCCACAAGCTCGTTCAGCAATTCACCAGGTTTGGCCTTCAATTCAAAACGCGGGGGTGAGACCAGTGCCGCAAATCCAGTTGCTTGCGCAGTGGATGATATGGGCCAACCGGACGCACAGAGCAACATAGCCCATGCCCACAGCGCGGGAAATTTACGGAGAGAGAGGTTCGAGTTCAAAGATCGGCTCCACTTGCACATTACCCAGATAATAGCGCTCATCAATATGCACTGTGAAGTCAAAAAATTCAGTGGTTAGTGGTTGCGTGATGATGCCCTGAAAAATTAACTGGCGCTGACCGGGAATAGTCGAGCCGGAAGCAAATAGCCCACGCGTGCGCCACTCCAGCCGTAAGCCGGACGGGCCTTGAATGCCGGATACGGAAGCTGGCAGAGTGAGGTAGATCTGCGCCGTCTTGCCCACAAAGGCGCTGGTATCCAGACTGATCTGCGAGCCTGTGCTTTTGGCAATCCAGTCGAAGGCTGCGGCCGGAGATGATTCACCACTCACTTCATCGGCTGGCTTGGGTGTTATCAGAACGCGCTGCTGGGGAGACTGTTTGTCATCCAGCCTGACGGCACCCGCCGGAGTGGTCAGCAGGCTTAAAACGACCAGTAGAAAATAGGCAAGCCGTTTCAAGGCATCGTCAGCGTATAGGTGACGCGACCAGTATAGGTACCTGCCGCGACGACATTGGTATTGGCATACGAGAACGTGTGGGTGGCGGTTCTACCACCTGACGTCGTGAAGCTGGCCAACACCTGCCCGGCGGCACCGGTGAAGGTACCTGCGGGAATATCGGTGTCGCCTGCGGCTGTCCAGCTAATCTGGGTAAACGGGATGGTGCTGCCTGAGCCGTTATTGAGTGCTGTGGTGGAGTTAGCTGTTAAGGTCGCTGTTCGGGGTGCCGCAGCGAGTGAACGTGCACAAGCGGCCACTACGACAGTGGGAGCACCTACTACCGCGACACCATTGCCGACATTGGCAAGTGTAAGCACAAACGAGACAATATCAATCGTACCATTATCTCCCGCGGCATTGTTACAAGTAGCTTGGCTGGCCAAGTCTCCAGTGCCAATGCGCAGTTTAATGCGTGCTGCGCCATTGGCAACTACAAAGGTCACGGCATGACTGGGGCATGCCAAGGCCAGCAGGGTTAGCAGGATTATGAGCCGGGCGACCATGTAGAAAGTATACCCGAAACAAATACCCCGCCGCTAAAACGCTGCGGCGGGGGTAACAGGTTAGGGGCTTGAGGCAGTGTAGGTAACGCGGCCACCGTTGGTGTTGACGCCACCATAAGTGCCAGCGGGGGGGACACCGCCTGCTATGGTATTAAGGTAAGTATACGTCCAGGTTCCGACACGGTTGGTCACGGCATTCGCGCCAGCACCCGATGAGATAGTGGGCGTCACTGAGGCGATACCAGAGTTGGCTAGAACAGGTGCCGGTAACGTGCCAGGGATGCTGCTGACAGTGGAGATCTGGTTGTAGTTGATGAAATTGCCGGCACCGTCGCTGAGTCCGGTCGCCGTGCTAGTGGTCGTTGCGATGGTAACCTGCCCGGAGTTGGCCAGCACGCTGACATTTTCCGCGCCACCACCGGCATCACCACCCGCACCCGCTACGGCAGAGCCATCACCCACGACAGCAGCGCTTGGGCTGAAGGTAATCAGGTCAATCGTGCCACTGGCTGTACCTACGCGAAAGCGCAGAAAGCGGGGAATGACGATGCTGAAATCCAGCCGGGCCGCAGTGGAGAGTGCGCCCGCACCGGTCATCTGCGTTTGTTCGGCCGTGGCCTGTTGCGGGATGACTGCTGCGGCACCGATGATACCGGCCAGTGCGGTAGACAGCGCGATGCGATTAATAAAGTTACGGTTTTTCATATAGTAGCCCTCTTGGTTGCTGATGAAGCACGTCATAATAGTGTCAATTAATGTCATTTATGTCAAATAAATGACTATCCAGTGTTGGTTAAAGTACTCTTACCTATGATGTGGCAAGGTACGTGCCAGCTACTGAAAAACATCCCCACCCAGCCCTCCCCCATCGAGGGGGAGGGAAGATTTTCCTACGATTTCGTGAAAATTAAATCCCACACTGCGTAACCTAAACGGCGGCCGCGCCGTTCGAATTTAGTGAGTGGACGATAATCAGGGCGCTGGGCATAATGGCCTTGTCCGGCTGTATTAGCAAATTCCGGTGCGGCATCGAGTACCCGCAGCATGTGTCCGGCGTAATCTTCCCAATCGGTAGCGAGGTGAAAAAAACCACCGGGCTTGAGTTTGCATGCGATCGCGCTCACGAAGCTTGTTTGCACGAGGCGCCGCTTATGATGGCGGCGCTTGGGCCAGGGATCGGGAAAAAACAGATATACCGCATCCAGCGAGTTATCGGGAATGTGCTGCGCGAGGACGTCCACGGCATCGGCACACACCACGCGCACATTACCAATTTTATCGGCGGCGAGCAGCTTGAGCAGGTTACCGACACCCGGACGATGTACTTCGATGCCGAGATAGTCCTGGCCAGGATGCGCTTTGGCCATGTCCGCCAGGGTATCTCCCATGCCGAAGCCAATTTCGAGAATGCGCGTTGCGCGTCGCCCGAAGAGGCTGTCGAAGTCCAGCGGCGTATGAGTTGGCGCAAGCACATAGTCATGCCACAGGGTGTCCAGTGCGGCGCGTTGCGCAGTGGTGATGCGGCCCTGGCGTAATACGAAACTGCGGATGGGGCGCATTAAATCAGCGGCAACAGCCAAGAAAAATCCCTATGGTTTTGTTGGTGAGTGGACGGTGCTCAGAAAAATGTGCCTTCGCTGGGCGACGAGGCGCTGGCGTAGGGTTTGCGCGGAATGCGTCCGGCCAGGTAAGCGGCGCGTCCGGCTTCAATCGCCTTTTTCATGGCCACGGCCATGAGCACCGGATTTTTTGCACCGGCGATAGCGGTGTTCATCAACACGCCGTCACAACCTAGCTCCATGGCAATGGCGGCGTCGGAAGCTGTGCCGACACCGGCGTCCACCAGAATGGGCACTTTGGCGTTTTCCACGATAAGACGGATGTTGTACGGATTGCGAATCCCAAGCCCGGAGCCGATGGGTGCGGCAAGCGGCATCACCGCCACACATCCCATGTCTTCCAGACGTTTGGCAATAAGCGGATCGTCCGTGGTGTAAACCATCACCTTAAAACCTTCTTTGACCAGTACTGTGGTAGCTTCAAGTGTCGCAGTGATATCAGGGTAAAGAGTTTTAGGATCACCCAACACTTCAAGCTTGACGAGATCATGTCCGTCGAGCAGTTCACGCGCGAGGCGACAAGTGCGAATAGCATCATCTGCGGTGTAGCAACCAGCGGTGTTGGGCAGAATGGTGTATTTATCCGGTGGCAACACGTCGAGCAGATTCGGTTCACCGGGATTCTGGCCGATATTGGTGCGGCGCAGCGCGACGGTGATGATCTGCGCTCCGCTGGCCTCGGTAGCCAGGCGCGTTTCTTCGAGGTCGCGGTATTTACCACTGCCCACTAACAAGCGGGAATGGTACTCCACACCGGCAATTATCAAAGGGTCGTGATTCTGCACGCTATCGAATGGAGGCACTAGCCACCACCCACGGCGCACACGAGTTCAACCTGGTCGCCATGCTTCAGATAGTGCGCGTCATACGCACTGCGCGGTACGATCGCGCGGTTCACTTCCACAGCGAGACGCTGCGCGGGCATCCCTATCTCGGCAAGCAATTGTGCGACACTGAGTTGTTGAGCCAGTTGCCGCGTTTCGCCATTGACGATGATTTCCATAAGTGCAAGTCTAGATACTATAGATAGTAAAGAAACAATATTATGAGGGCGCGTGCCATATGGCGCAATGGAATAAAGACCTGATTTCGCTAGAGACAGCCAAAACCCTGGACGGTTTGTTCCGCGAGCGTGTGCGCCGTACGCCGCAGGCGATGGCGTATAGATATTTTGACAAAATAAGTGGGGTTTGGCGGAGTACCAGCTGGGCAGAAATGGCCGGAGAAGTAGGGCGTTTTCAAGCTGCGCTTGCCCAAGAAAATCTGCAAGCCGGTGACCGCGTTGCGGTACTGCTACGCAACAGCCCGCCATGGGTGGTGTTCGATCAGGCAGCGCTGGCCAGCGGCTTGGTCGTCGTGCCGCTGTACACGGACGATCGTCCGGACAATGTTGCCTATATCCTGCAAGACTGTGCCGCGAAATTACTCCTGGTACAGGATGTCGGCCAGTGGAAGCGGCTGCGCAC
>JAYTIZ010000047.1:0-5365 GCA_043731445.1 Gammaproteobacteria bacterium
TAGCCGACCTCGGGCATACGACCGAAGTTACCTCTATGGATGATCCGAAAGCCCCATGGCTGAATGATTTTCCTTTGCAGCATTATGCCTTGGGCTCCAATACAGCTCACTCCAAGTCATCACAATATAATTTCACCCCAGCATTGACATCCTGGCTGCGCGCGCGCGCGAAAGACTATGATGCGGTGATTGTTCACGGCCTTTGGCAATATCATAGCTTTGCTGTATGGCGTGCGTTGCACAACAGCAATGTCCCTTATTTTGTTTTTACTCATGGCATGCTTGATCCCTGGTTCAAGCATGCCTATCCCCTTAAACACCTGAAAAAATGGTTGTACTGGCCATGGGCGGAATACCGTGTGCTACGTGATGCCAAGGCGGTTTTGTTCACCTGTGAAGAAGAACGGATATTGGCCCGCCAGTCGTTTTGGCTGTACCGCTGCGTGGAAAGGGTGGTGGGTTTCGGTATCGCTGCCCCAACAGGGGATGCGGCTTTGCAACGCGAGGTTTTTCTACAGACATTCCCCGCCCTGCGCGGCAAAAGGCTGATTTTATTCCTGAGCCGGATTCATCCGAAAAAGGGTTGCGACATGTTGATTGAGTCGTTTGCCAAGCTGGCCAAACAAGATGCATCCCTCCATCTGGTAATGGCCGGCCCCGACCAGACAGGATGGCAACAGAAACTCATGACACAAAGTGAACGGTTGGGTATCGCCGCACGCATTACCTGGCCTGGCATGTTGTCCGGCGACATGAAATGGGGCGCATACCGTGCGGCGGAGGCATTTGTATTGCCTTCACACCAGGAGAACTTTGGAATCGTAGTTGCTGAAGCTTTGGCCTGTCATATTCCAGTAATTATTTCGAACAAAGTTAATATTTGGCGAGAAATCGCCGCCGACAATGCTGGAATAGTTGCCAATGACGATTTGGCAGGAACCATGGCCGCGATGGAATTGTGGCTAGAGCTGTCTGCCAAAGAGCGTGTCGACATGGGACAGCGAGCAGCGCAGACTTTCTTGACACGTTTTGAAATAACAACGGCTGCAAAAAATTTCCATGAAGTTATAAAACTTTAAAGACATTTTACACCGCGCGGATTCAACTTTGAAGTGCAACTTTTGTAAGATTGTTTGGAGGCAAGCTGCGGTAGTGTCCGAGCCTCTTAAGTAGGCCCAGGCATTGCGGGATGAACGGCGTCAGGCATGCACCAACGCCAAACGATTCTTATTGAGTGACTAGGTGGAAATCGAGCGGCCGATTCATCAGCTAAACATTAATCAAGTTCCTAGCTGCGACACACATGTTTTCAATAACACCCTCAACTGCGGTTTTAGCTCTCCACTTCAAAATAGTATTTGCTTTGGCAGGGTTGGCCGAGCCTGCAGGAATATCAGTAGGGCGATATAATTGTGGATTAGAGATCAAATAATCTTGGTAATTTAATCCAAAGAATCGAAAGGCGTGCGCAATAAAGTACTCAAGGCTGACTGTCTTGCCTGTAGCAATAATGAAATCCTGTGGGTGATCTAATTGCAGCATCATCCACATAGCTTCAATATATTCTGGGGCCCAACCCCAATCTCGTTGAATATCGATGTTCCCCAATGTTAGCTTCTCGCTGCTACCAGCAGAAATTCTAGCAGCTGCTCGGACGATCTTTTGGGTTACAAAGCGTTCAGGACGAAGCGGTGATTCATGATTAAAAAGTATACCAGTGCAAGCATATAGGCCATAGCCTTCCCGATAGTTTTCGATGAGGTTATGTGCTGATGCCTTCGCTACAGCATATGGGCTTCTAGGTTTGAACGCTGTATCTTCCGTTGCAGGACTGTTCCCGGTATCGCCAAAACATTCGCTCGACCCCGCACTATATAAGCGTACAGGCCTACCAGAAAAGCGGATCGCTTCTACCAAATTCAGTGTCCCAATGGCAATACTTTCCATTGTCTCTACGGGTTGATCGAACGAAAGTCCAACAGAACTCTGTCCGGCCAAGTTATATATCTCATCTGGAGAATATTTGTTCAAGGTTTGGAGGACGCTGCGAAAATCTGTAAGCGCCATTGATGCAGTGGTTACCTTCTCACTAATTTTAAGCTTGCCTAAGTTTGTAAATGCTGAAGCCATCGCGTCTCGTGACGTACCGATAACCTCGTAGCCTTTACCGAGAAGGCACTGGGCAAGATAAGCTCCATCCTGGCCGCTGACACCACAAATTAATGCCCTCATTTTTTCTCACTTCTCTTTATAATGCAGATGTGGCGATGGACGAAGAAACGGGCGGGCTCGACATCAAGATGCTCATCCACGTCTTTGGCGATCTTGACCAGGTCGTTGCTGCACTGGCCGCAGGTGCAGCTTGCCGGCGCGTGACGGTGTTCGATACGTGGCAGGTGCTCGGGTAAGGGCTGACGGCCGACGCGCAGCGCTTCTTCCACTCGGGCCGGGTCTGCTCGATGTCGGCCTCATCGGTATGCCAGGTTTCTTCAAAAAGCCGACACTGTTCGGGCGAGAACGCTTCGTTCTTGTTGGCGAAGCAGATGCGTTTGTGGTGTGCCAGATCTAGTGTGAGGGCGGTGGTTTTGAGATGGGCCAGCTGGATGGTTGCGGCGTCTTTTTGTGTTTGATCGACTAGTTGTTGCAGCGCCGCCGACAGCCATTGTGTAGGCGTGGGGTTGGGATTGAAGCGGGTGAATTCAGTGGTCAAGTCCATAGCATCATTTTACCATGACGGCCGTGCTGGAACCCAGCATTCGTGGGGTTTGAGCACTTTTTTACCATGGATTACAGGTGATTTACACGTACCAATGGGCCGCCGGTTTCGCCGACGATCGCCGCCAGTCCACGCTGGCGATCAGTCATTGCCGATCCCGCGTGCAAGCTGCGGTGCTTCCCTGTGGTCAGATCAAGCGCCCACGATGCAAGCGACGTTGACTTATTCGGACACCGGTGCTGCTCCGAGCCGACAAGCTGTCTATGCTTGGGCGCATATGTTGACCGGTTCCAGTGGGGGTCAGACGTGTGCGGTGTCATGGCAGTGGGCGCAAGACTGTCATGAGTTATTCGGGGTCGATAGTAGCAGGCACCCGCTGTTCCTATCCCTGTAGGCTCGGATAACACCACGATCATAGCAGCCGTTACCAGCAGCTAAAGCCTGGACTACTACAGTCCAACTAACTGAACAGCACTTTTAACAATAACTCAAACATCTTCCGACCTCGGTTTACTTGAAACCGAGAAGCGCTACATGGCTGGCTGTCCGGTACGGGTTAACATCTCCGTCTCGGGTATTTAGCACATGTACACTGCGGCATTGTCGTTTAATCTGCTTGTAATTATCAAACACTGAATAAGAGTATCCCAACCCATCACCTTCAGAAATTGTATATCCTTTTCCTTTTGTTTTGATGTAATCCGCAATCGGCCACAACCCGAAAAGATTAATCAATTGCTTAATCGATCTGGCCATCACTGTGCCCTGGCCGAAATTGTTGGAATCAGACAGAAATATTGCCTTGCTGGATACACGAAGCATCTCGGAAACAACCTGGGCAGGCGTTTTAATATGATGCAAAACGCCAAACTCACAAACCATGTCAAATTCGTTATCGCTATATTCGAGCCTAAGGGCATCACCAGAAACCAGCTCCAAGGCTGATATTCCATGTTGATATCCGATTTCCCGGAGTTCCTTTACTGGCTCAATTCCAACTATACGAATATCCGGGCGATCCTTCTTTAGTCTGAGGATAGTCCTGCCTGTACCTGAACCAATATCAAGTACCGATTTAACGTTCAGGTAATCCAGCGCAGAAATCAGAAATGACATTGCGAAATTATGTTCGTCATCCGTGTCACAGACATGCATCTTGTCATAGCGCGTGGCAGTATCCGCATAATACTTTCTTTGGATATCGACATCTGACGGATTGTTTGACGCCATGACCTTTTACCTCTTCGAAATAACCAATGACCCTGTATTTCCTAGAAAGATTACAAGACGAATGTATCAATTTCCAAGTTCAATCTCCATCTCTATAATGCAACACATTGAGACTGTAAGGCAACCGCTAGTCTCTTCCAATAACCGCTCCATTTCACCGGGCCCTTCACACTTCGTGGGTTGCACCGCCAGCAGTTCGGGCTTGGCGTAGACCGGATGGACAAAATCACTCCGAACAGCCGGCTCATCTCCCTGACTGACGATGGCCACGGCGGCTGTATTTATAATATGTCAAAATTGAAAAAGTTGCTTGCTGTCTCGCGTCTTAACCGTTTATCAGCTTAAGTGCGCACTGCCACCACCCATAATTTAGCAGTTCAGCGCCCCACCAGTTCGGATGGACATCCGTGCCATTTTTTTGGAACAGTGGATTATAGTTAACGAGATGTTGTGGTCCGAACAGTGCGGCGGTGTCGAATGTGGCGATGCGGCGGGCGTATGTTTTTCCTAGACTGGACTCCACCCATGCGGGAAGGTCGCGCAATACAAAGGCATTCAGATCCCGTTGCGCCTGCGCCTGATTTTCGGACCAGCCGGGCCCACTTGGCGACACTGGCTCCGTTATGATTCCTATCTTCGCATCGCCCGGTATAGATGTCTTCTGCCAGTTTGGACTCTTTCCGGTGAGGATCACCTCCACATGTTCGAGAAAGTCCGCCTTTATCTCTGCCAGTCGTCGCTGGTATTCCGCTGTATTGGCACTGCCGCCCCCGCCAACAAAACCGGCGTCATTATGGCTTGAAGCCATCATCACAAAACTGGGATTGATCTTTTTCAGACTTTCCAAATCCCACAAACCACCATTGTTCCACAGGGATCGGGGAGCTGTTTTTAAAAAAGAACCTCCGCCCAGAGAGTTATTCCAGCACCAGCCCATTCGATAGCCATAGCGCGCGAGATTGCGCATAAAATAATAGGTGTTGTTTGCGTCCCACAGATCGTTGGACGGAAAATGGCTGTTAGCGTATCCACCGCGGTGAGTAAATGAATCACCATAGCTCGCGCATTCGCGAAACAGAGGATGTATGGGCAGCATAGGCGCCCGTGCACCTAGTATCAATCGCCTAATATATACGCCGGATCGACTGGAAAAAAGACGTAGTAGCCGTTTTGGAGCAGCATTCACCGGAGCATCCGTCATCGTGTAGGAGGCTTGTGTTACCTGCGCACCTTGCGAACCAACTGCTTCAGGTCCGGCGAGAAACCCAGGTACACCGTCAACATACATCGTGAAACTGTTCGATGCCCACCACGCCGTCGTGATCGCGCTGAACTCGCTGTGTACTGCCGAATGAATGCCGATCTGCATAAGCTGAAAACTACTATCTTGCATTTTAATACCAAGATTGTTCGCGCGGG
>JAYTIZ010000048.1:0-3699 GCA_043731445.1 Gammaproteobacteria bacterium
GCCCGGCAGGATGCCGATGCTCCGCACGAGGTCTTGTTGGCAGTGGATGCAGGCACCGGACAAAATGCGTTGGTGCAGGCCCAGCAATTTCATCAGGCAGTGGGGCTCACGGGTATCGTGCTGACCAAGCTGGATGGCACGGCCAAAGGCGGAGTGATATTTGCCATCGCCAAAAAGATGGGCTTACCGATCCGTTTCATTGGTGTTGGCGAGGGCATAGAGGATTTGCGTGAATTTAATGCCAGCGAATTTGTCGAGGCCTTGTTTGAAACATAGCGGCTACCGATATGATCCAGTTTAGTAAAGTAAATAAGCATTATCCCGGCGGCCACGAGGCCTTGAACCAGGTGAGTTTTACGCTGGAACGCGGCGAGATGGCTTTTCTCACCGGACATTCTGGCGCAGGTAAAAGCACGATGCTGAAACTTATCACCTTGATCGAGCGCGCCACGTCCGGAGAGGTCATTATTAACGGCCAAAACCTGGCCGGAGTGCGGCATGGCCGCATCCCCTTCCTGCGCCGCAACATTGGCATGATTTTTCAGAATCATAAACTGCTGAATGACCGCACAGTGTTTGATAACGTCGCACTGCCGCTGGTGATCGCTGGGCACAGTCACACCGAGATCGGACGACGCGTGCGCGCCGCGCTCGAAAAGGTCAATCTCCTGAGCAAGGAAAAACTTTACCCCATCGTATTGTCGGGCGGCGAACAACAGCGCGTGGGAATCGCACGCGCCGTGGTCAACAAACCACCGATATTACTGGCCGATGAACCTACCGGCAATCTTGATCCTGTGTTATCGCGCGAGATCATGCAATTGTTCGAGCAGTTCAATCAATTTGGCATGACGGTGCTGATTGCGAGCCACGATCTTGGGCTTATCAGACAGATGTTGCACCGCACCTTGGTTCTCAAAAACGGCCGCTTGATAACAGATGGCAAAGGTCAGAGCCATGAAGAAACTCTTCAGCAAGCTTAAGCGGCGCTCCGGCGCGACACTTAATCCGCGTGTGCGGATCGCGCCGCCGAGCGAACCGCAGACAAAAACAAAGTCCAACTCCACTTCTGCGGCTCAGCTAACTAAACTCGGGCTGGCAGAGCGACTACGTGCCTATGCTTTACAGCATGCGCAGGTATTTTTTTACAGTTTGGGGCAGCTCTGGCGCAGCCCCTTAGCGACGCTGATGACAGCCGCAGTGATCGGCATCGCACTTGCTTTACCCATCGGTCTGCAAGTGCTGTTACAGAATGTGCAAATACTGGATGCAGACTGGGAAAGTGGAGGAGATATTTCTCTCTTTCTTAAGCAAGAGGTTAATGATGAAGAGGCTCAGCGCCTTGCTGAGCAGGTGCGTAAGTTGCCCGGCGTAGATTCAGTTACAAGCCTGTCGCGCACGCAAGCCTTGCAAGAGTTCCGCGCGCTATCGGGTTTTGGTGATGCATTAGACGCGCTGCATGAGAATCCTCTACCCGCCGTGGTGGTAGTCCATCCGGCGCATGCCGTTGACCCAGACCGGATATCAGCTACCGAACAACTTGTGAACGAGTTGCGTGGTTTGCCGCAGGTCGAAATAGCGCAGTTTGATATGCAATGGCTGGAACGTCTGCGTGCGATGTTAGCGATCGCCGAGCGGACCGTGTGGGTGCTAGGCTCGTTACTGGCGCTCGCGGTGCTGCTCATCATAGGTAATACCATTCGCCTCACCATACAAAGTCGTCGTGATGAAATCGAAATTATTAAACTCATTGGTGCAACCGACGCCTTTATCCGCCGCCCCTTTCTTTACAGCGGCCTATGGTATGGTTTTTTGGGCGCCATTATCGCGTGGCTGTTAGTCACCCTCTCACTGACCTTATTACAAGGCCCGGTGGGTCGGCTTGCCGCACTTTATAATAGCCACTTTAAATTGAGTGGTTTAGATGGCTCAACCAGTTTATTGTTAGTGTGCGTGGCGGTTGTGTTGGGCCTGTTGGGGTCACTGATTGCAGTGAAGCGTCACTTGGCGGCGATTGAACCCGTTTGATAGGTACCGTGTGATGGCGAATAAGCAAATCAACATTATGGTGGTGGGTGTATCACGCGCTCTGCTCAGCGGCATTCTGCGCGTGGAGATGAGTGACGCCAACATTGTGCCTTGTGCGGATGGTCAGCAAGCCTTGCGTTATCTTGAGGCGGACAAATACGATCTCATTACCACCTCCTATTTATTACCGGACATGGACGGGCTGGAACTCTGCAAGCGCATTCGACAAGGTGTTACGCATCGCTTTACGCCAGTCATTCTCGTTTCCGGGGACGTGGACAATAACCTGTTACGCGAAGGCTACGCCGCTGGAATTACTGACTACTTTGACAAGTCGCGCGGCTATGCCGAGTTTGTGGAATTCATCAAGGCCGCCACAAAGCGCAATGCCGGTCTTGTTGGCAGAGTATTGTATGCGGAGGACAGCCCCACCTCGGCAGAGATTGCGCAGAGGCTGATGGAAAAACATGGGCTGCACGTCACGCATGTTGCCACCGCTGAGCAGGCTCTGGAGTTATTGCAAAGGGCAAGTCTGGAAGAGCAGCAGTTTGATATTGTCATCACAGATTTTTTCCTCAAAGGCTCCATGACCGGCGGTGATTTGCTGCATGCTATTCGTGCCAAGTATCACTATTCCCAACAGGAATTACCTGTGCTCATCATCACCTCCGACAATAACGAGAAAAAACAGACCGAGGTATTTCATGCGGGTGCCAACGACTTTGTCGCCAAGCCTATTGTGGAAGAAGTGTTGATAGCGCGAATACGTTCGCTGCTGCTGGTGCGGCAACAATACAGCACCTTGCTGCGCCAGGCCGAAGAAATGAAGCACCTGGCCGCAACCGATAGTCTTACCGGAGTGCACAGTAAACGCTTTCTGGTGGATAACGGTGAACTTTTTTTGGTAAATCAGAACAATCATCCGGTCTGCACATTCCTGATAGATATAGATCACTTTAAAAAGATCAACGATAATCTTGGCCATATCGCTGGCGACCACGTATTGATCGCATTAGGCGCGCTGCTTAATCAGCATTTTGCCAACGATGCCATCGTGGTGCGTTTCGGCGGCGAAGAATTTTCCATCCTGTTGCCGCGTTGCACCCTGTCTGAAGCCTGCGCGCGTGCCGAAGCGCTGCGCCATGAAGTCGAAACTTTGCGGCCACGTGGTATTTCCGTCACCATCAGTTTAGGTGTGGCCGCTAATACCGATCATCCTGACGCCAACCTCACCAACCTGTTGTCCCTGGCTGACGAGGCACTCTATGCCGCCAAGAACGGCGGGCGCAATTGCACCTACGTTTACACGCCACAGGGTCCGCAACGGCTGGAAGTTAATCCTTCAACTCCCAAGTAGTCTCGCCCTCTGTGCCGTTAAACTTTGGGAGCGTTTTACAGTCCAAACGGGTACTAGTCAGGATTCAGCCGAGTTTCTTGCGAGTAATATAAGCCATTAAAATTACTGTACTTTCCAAGTTAAAAGCCATCACCTGATACTTTTACACAGTGATATTGAGTGGTAAACTATGTGTGCAGACATTAAGGAGTGACGAGTTCATGAATGACCGTATCCATCTTCCGCAATTAGCGAGCCCGGCGGTTGGCAGCCTGGAGGCTTACGTGAGCGCGGCTTACCGTGAGCCGATGCTGAGTGCCGAGCAGGAATATGCT
>JAYTIZ010000049.1:0-11713 GCA_043731445.1 Gammaproteobacteria bacterium
ATTACCGCATTGCTCAACCTCTCCGCCATCGGCGTTGTAAATACGATAGCCAAAATCCACACCGGAGCTGTGCGCGGCCTCGATCAATAACACCTGATCACAACCTACGCCAAAACGCCGGTCGGCAATAAGGCGCACCTGCTTGGGTGTCAGGGAAACAGGCCGGGTCAGAGCATCAATCACCACAAAATCGTTGCCAAGACCGTGCATTTTGGTGAACTGAATTAACATGGCCGCTAGGTTACCGTTTATGCACAAGATTACAAGGGCTGGAGTACAAGTGGTGTCTCAGTTTGGCCCGTTCGTAGTGAGCTTGTCGAACTATGAGCGGCACACCCACCCTTCGACAGGCTCAGGGCAAACGGCTTTGAAGAAACCGTCACACTACCTGGCTACGCTAAAACTCGCGCCCATTGCCAAATGCAAGCACGGCATCCACGGGCATTCTGGGCTTTCTCGGCCAGTTGCCTGGCGCGGCATATCCCACCGTCAACAGCATCACGGGCACATAGCGATCGGAGATATTGAATTCGCGCTTGACGCCCTCTGGATCAAACCCGATCATCGGCCCGGACACTAACCCCTTGGCTTGTGCTGCGATCATCAAGGTCATCGCCGCGAGTGTTGCGGAACGTATTGCCTCGTCGCGCGCTTTTTGTGGATTCGTCGCTGCCTGGGCAGCACCAGATACCCAACCGTCGGCTGTGGCCTGGTCGAGAATACCGGCCTTGACGGATTCCTGCAGAATCCCCGCCAGTTTTTCATGTCCGCGTAAATCACCGAGCACGATGAAAGTAACGGCGGCGTCCACAACCTTTTGCTGCTTATACGCCACGGCCTTGAGGCGCTCTTTATCCGCATGCTGGGTCAATGCGATAAACCGCCAGTGCTGCACGTTGTATGCAGACGGTGCATGCGTCGCGTATTCCACCAGCTCACGGATTTCCAGTTCAGACAGCGACTTTCCGGTATCGAATTTATTTGCGGAAATACGCGATTTGATGAGTTCAAGCGCTGTCATTGATTTCACCTTCAGTGGATGTGATCGAAAAATAAGGGTGAGCAGTATCGCTGGCAATCTATTTTACTACGATATGCAGTCCATAGTTCCTGTCTTGTAAGCAGAGGGTTTTGCAAGCGGACAGATGCTTGGTTAAACTAAACATAACGTCCACTATTTTTAGTCTCCTCATCCCAATAATCTCCAGCCCAAGCCATGGAAAAACGTTGCCATTGGGTCACAACAGATCCACTCTACATTGCCTATCACGACCACGAATGGGGTGTTCCCTTACACGATGACCGACGCTTATTCGAGTTCCTCATCCTGGAAGGCGCTCAAGCCGGACTGAGCTGGCTGACTATCCTCAAAAAGCGCGACAACTACCGCGCGGCTTTCGATAACTTTGATCCGCGCAAAGTTGCCCGTTATGACGACACTAAAATACAGGAGCTTTTGCTCAACGCAGGAATTGTACGCAACCGGTTAAAAATCGCAGCCGCCATCCAAAATGCTCAGATGTTTCTGGCTGTACAAAAGGAGTTTGGCAGTTTCGATAGCTATATTTGGCAATTCGTCGGCGGTCAACCCAAAAAGAATATCTGGGAAACATTCCCTGAAGTACCGAGCCGCACAACTGAATCAGACCTCATGAGTAAAGATTTAAAGCGGCGTAACTTCACCTTCGTGGGCTCAACAATTTGCTATGCCTTCATGCAGGCCACTGGTATGGTGAACGATCACGTCGTGGATTGTTTTCGCTATGGTTAAATTTTTTCATGGCCTGAAAAATCACCCTTCCCGCTGGGTCCGCGTCAGTGCGGGCATTTTATTACTCTTCTTCGGTCTGTTAGGATTTTTGCCCGTAGTTGGCTATTGGATGATTCCACTGGGACTGATATTACTTTCGGTAGATTTCCATTGGGCGCGCCGTCTGCGGCGTAATCTCGAAGTGTGGTGGGGACGCTGGCGTAATAAGCGTCGCACGAAGCAGCGCTCTGTACCCTAACCCTTAGGCGAAGATGTCCTGCCGCCCTTAAAAGCTTCAATCAACAAGATGACTGCTCCCACCGTAATGGCCGAATCGGCAATGTTGAATGCCGGCCAGTGCCAGGTACCATAGTAAACATCAATAAAATCGACCACGTAACCTAGTTGTATACGGTCCCACACATTACCTAAGGCACCACCGACAATGAGCGACAGCGCGGCAGCCAACCAGACTTCCGATGGTTGTAAACGGCGCAGCCATTGCACAATCACCCCGCTCACGATGAGTGCAAGCGTGATAAAAAACCAGCGCTGCCAGCCATCTGCATTGCTCAGGAAACTAAATGCCGCGCCTTCATTGTGCATCAACGTAAAATTGAAAGACGGAGCCAAGGGCATAGGCTCATGTAACCTCAGCAAGCTGCTCGCGTAGTGTTTGCTGATCTGATCCAGAGCGACCACCAGCCCAGACAGCCATAACCATTTAATCATCATGCGTAGCGCCTCACTTCACCATCACCTTCTATATTACTGACACAGCGCAGACAGATTTCTGGATGATGGGCATTCGCACCTACGTCCTCGCGATGGTGCCAGCAGCGAATGCATTTTTTATGAGCCGAGGGCATCACTTTTATCCATACATCATCAAAACCCGCTGCTAATTCAGCATCGGCTGGGCGTTCTTCTGCAGGATGGACGCGCGCGTAGGATGTGATTAACACGAAGCGCAACTCATCTTCCAGATGGGTTATGTGGCACAAGCTCTCACCGCAATAAACATCCGCTTCCGCGTCCAGTGAGGAGCCAATCGCCCCTGCTATGCGTAACTTCTCCAACTCTTTGCCGACAGCTTCACGGACTCCCTTAGCCTCTTCTAATGCCATTATTTTATTCGCATCAATTGTAAAGAGATTATATTTTTCGAGGCTGTACCATTTCTCCAGAAAAATAGATTCCCCACGCTGGTGCTTATCTGGCATGTGATTCCAGATTTCTTCCGCAGTGAAGCTCAATATTGGCGCAAACCAACGCACCATCGCCTCGAGCACATGGAAAATAGCCGTCTGCGCGGAGCGGCGTGCATTACTATCTTTTTTAGTGGTGTATGCGATCTTTAATAATGTCGAGGTAATATCCGCCCAAATCCAGTACGCAGAAATTATGTATATTTTGGTAAATCCTATGAAATTCATATTCCTCATATTCTTTAACAATCATTTTATCTTGTGTCACACGCGCAACGTCAACAATCCAACGATCCAGCAGTAGCATATTTTCTATGGGTACACTGTCTTCACTCGGATCAAAGTCCCCCAGGTTGGCCAGCAGAAAACGTGTCGTGTTGCGTATGCGACGGTAGGAATCCGCCATGCGCTTCAAGATTTCATCCGAAACATTCATCTCGCCACGATAATCAGTTGAAGCTACCCACAAGCGTAGAATGTCCGCACCCAGACTATTGATAACCTTCTGCGGTGCAACCACATTACCCTTGGACTTGGACATCTTCTGTCCTTTGGCATCCACAGTAAAGCCGTGTGTCAGCACCGATTTATAGGGCGCTGCTCCACGCATGGCGACGGAGGTCAGTAGCGATGACTGAAACCAGCCGCGATGTTGATCAGAGCCTTCCAGATACAGATCAGCGGGCACGCCACCCAGCTCGGCACGCTGCCCCAATACACAGCTATGCGTGACACCGGAATCGAACCAAACATCGAGCGTGTCGGTGATCTTGTCGTAGTCGGCTGCTTCAGTGCCAAGCAACTCAGCAGGATCAAGATCGAACCACGCATCGATGCCACGCTGTTCGATGCGTAGCGCGACCTCTTCAATTTTATCGGTGCGCACTTCGCCCGTGATCTTGTGTACGAACAAAGCAATCGGCACACCCCAGGTGCGCTGGCGCGAGATACACCAGTCCTGCCTGCCGTTTACCATACCTTCGATACGCACCTGCCCCCAGTCGGGTATCCAGTTGACCTTTTTGATTTCTTGCAGCGCCGTAGGACGCAGTGATTTCTGCTCCATGCCGATGAACCACTGAGGCGTGGCGCGGAAAATAATCGGTATCTTATGCCGCCAGCAATGCGGGTAACTATGTTCGAGTTTTTGTTCATGCACCAACATGCCTTTTTCGCGCAGCACCTCAATCACATGCTGATTCGCCTTGAATACGTGCTCGCCCGCAAAGAGTTCGATGCCGGGTAAAAATTTGCCATCACCGCCCACGGGGTTATACACGGGGAGGCCGTAGCGCATGCCCACTACGTAGTCGTCCTGGCCGTGACCGGGCGCGGTGTGTACCAAACCTGTGCCCGCCTCAGCAGTAACGTGCTCCCCACAAATGATGGGCACAATGCGACCATAAAAAGGGTGCTGCAACTGCATACCTTCTAACGAACTACCACTACAACGACCTATTTCTCCTTGATTATCTAACTGATACTTACGAAGCATAGCCTCATACATTAGCGGTATTCTAAGTTCCGCAGATATATCCGGCTTTCCACCTGCGGGTGACGACCTAATATACTGTGGAGATGTGTCTAACTCGGCACTCAGAATCAGATACCCCACACTCGTTTTAACCAACGCATAGTCAAACTTGGGGTGCACACAAACAGCCTGATTAGCTGGCAGCGTCCACGGGGTAGTGGTCCAGATTACTGCATATACGATGGCATCATTCGGTAGTGAGACACCAAACGCCTTACTCAGAGCGCTCTTATCTTTCACCTCGAAGCGCACATCTATCGCAGGCGAAACTTTATCTTCATATTCCACTTCCGCCTCGGCCAAAGCCGAGCCGCAATCAGTACACCAGTGCACGGGTTTGTACCCTTTATACACATGACCGTTTTCGATGATGCGACCCAACGCGCGCAGGATATCCGCCTCAAATTTAAAATCCATCGTAAGATAAGGATGCTCCCAATCGCCACTCACGCCCAGGCGTTTGAAATCTTCGCGCTGGCTATTCACCTGCTCAAGCGCATATTCCCGACAGGCCTTGCGGAAGGTCGCAGCATCCACTTTCACGCCTGCCTTGCCGATCTTTTTCTCCACCTGCAACTCGATGGGCAAACCGTGACAATCCCAGCCCGGCACATAGGGCGCATCAAAGCCGCTCAGAATTTTGGACTTGATGATGATGTCCTTGAGCACCTTGTTCACCGCATGCCCGATGTGAATCTCACCGTTGGCGTAAGGTGGGCCATCGTGTAACACAAACTTCGGTCGGCCTTTGCCGGTTTCACGCAGCCTGGCATACAAGTCCATTTCCTGCCACTGGCGCAGAATCTCCACTTCACGGATTGGGAGATTGGCCTTCATCGGAAAATCCGTCTGCGGCAGATTTAAGGTGTCTTTGTAATCAGTCACAACATTCCTTAGCGTTGAACGTGGTACTGCTTGAAAAACTCGCGCGCTCGCTCGCAGTCTTTTTCCATTTGTTGTTTAAGCACATCGGAAGAATCAAAGCGTTCTTCATCACGCAGTTTATGCAGAAACTCCACCTGCACGTAACGGCCATAGATATCCTGATCAAAATCCAACAAGTACACCTCTAACAGACAGCGCGTACCATCAAACGTAGGGCGCGTTCCCACACTCGCCACACCGGGCAGCGGTTCTTTATCTAGCCCGAAGACTTCTACAGCAAATATGCCCTGTAATGGCGCCGCCTGACGATGCAGATGAATGTTGGCGGTAGGAAAGCCGAGCTGGCGGCCGCGCTTATCACCATGTGCGACCCGACCCGACATCCGGTAAGGACGTCCCAACAATTTCTCAGCGGTGGTAAAATCTCCTGCGCTCAAGGCCTCGCGGATGCGCGTACTACTGACGCGGATATTATCCACACTGAAAGTATGCATATTGGCAACTTGGAAACCGTGCTTAGCTCCAGCCGCCTGCAATGTTGCGAAGTCGCCCTGACGCTGATAACCGAAACGGAAATCATCACCCACCACCAAGTAGTGTGCGGCCAGACCTTCTACTAATAGTTTCTGTATAAAATCCTGCGCGGGCATGTCTGCGAGCGCGCGATTAAACCGCAAACAAACTACACGGCTCACTGAGTAGCGCCGCAACGCCTGCATTTTTTCGCGAAAGCGGGTAAGTCGCGCTGGTACTGGCACGCGCGCAAAAAATTCCTGTGGCTGTGGCTCGAAACTCACTACGACTGCGGGCAAACCCAACTCTGCTGCTTTCTCTGCAAGTTGCCCCAGCACGGCCTGGTGACCCAGATGGACACCATCGAAATTGCCAATGGTCGCCACACAGCGACAATGCCTGGGGCGCAGATTGTATAGACCGCGTATGAGTTCCATAAAGAGCAACTAGGACGTTAATGACGAAGCCGCCATTGTATAGCACCTTATGCTTTTTATTCAGTGGTTGGCCTGATCAACACGTCCTTTAAGCGCAGTCCGCACAACCACAGTGCGCCAAAATACGTTACCGCCCCGGCCAGGATGACAGCGCATAAATGCCAGGCACGTGTATGAGCAGGCCACGCCAACCAGACGGACACCTCCGGTGCGCCTGCCCACAGCACAACTCCCAAGAGGATGTTCGCAGCCAGCATGCGCATGAACAAGGCTCTCCAGCCGGATTGCGGCTGATAGGCCCCCTGCTTGCGCAATGCACGGTACAGCAGCCCGCTATTGAGAAAAGCCGAGAGGGTCGTGGCCAGCGCGAGACCTGCGTGCTTGAGCGACCATACCAACATTAACGTCATGACCATATTAGACACCAGCGCGATGATGCCTATGCGCACCGGTGTGCGCATATCCTGGCGCGCATAAAATGCGGGGGCCAGCACCTTGATGAACAGGAAGCCGAGCAATCCGATTGAGAAGGCGATGAGGCTGCGGGTGGACATCTGCACATCCTGCACGTCGAACTGACCGTAGTAAAATAGTGTAGCGAGTAATGGACCCGCCAACACAACCAATCCCACGGTAGCTGGTGCACCGATCAACAACACACAGCGCAACGCCCAATCCAACGTATGCGAGAATTCTTTTGTTGAAGCTTCGGCATGCTTTTGCGCCAAGTTAGGCAGAATGACCGTGCCTAGGGCGATACCGAAAACACCCAGTGGAAATTCCAGCAAGCGGTCGGAATAATACAGCCAGGAAACACTTCCCGCGACCAGGAACGATGCTATCAGCGTATCGAATAATAAATTAATCTGCGTCACTGATACGCCAAAAATAGCTGGCAGCATCAATTTAATAACGCGGCGCACACCCTCGTGTCCGCGCTGGAACCGTGGCCGTGGCAGCAATCGTATGCGTAACAGAAACGGCAGTTGAAAAAGCAGCTGCGCCAAGCCGCCGACGAACACTCCCCACGCCAAAGCATAGACAGGATGCTCCAGATGCGGCGCGAGCCACAACGCAGCAGCAATCATCGCGATGTTCAGAAATACCGGTGTAAAGGCAGGCACGCTGAAACTACCGTAGGTATTCAAAATACCTGCAGCCAGTGCAGTCAGCGATATGAATAGCAAATAGGGGAAAGTGATGCGCAACATCACAGCGGTTAAGCCATAGCGCTCCGGGTCATGCAAAAAACCTGGTGCAAATACCATAACTAACAGCGGAGCAGCGATAACGCCAATCATTGTCACAGCAAACAATATAACGCCCAGGGTGCCTGCCACATGATCTACCAGCTCCTGCACGTCCTCTTTGCTGCGCCGGATTTTGTATTCCGACAGGATAGGCACAAAAGCGGGCGAAAAAGCTCCCTCAGCGAACAACCGGCGTAAGAAATTGGGGATTCGGAACGCCACAAAAAAAGCGTCTGCCCCGGCACCTGCGCCAAACAGGCGGGCGATAACCATATCGCGTAAAAAACCAAGCACGCGCGAGATCATCGTCATGCCGCCAACCTTGGCGATGGATTTAAGCAGGAGTGTACTCAGCGCCGTGGTTCCTGATTGAGGGTGTAATGACGATCTTGGCCGATTAAAGGTCGTTTTAGCTTAATATAGGGTAAACTTCGACTATATTATTATGTCAGAGTTTCTATCTTATCCGTTAACCTTAAGGACTTAATGCGGCGCTGTAGGACAACCATGAAGGGCTAATCGCCTTCCCCGTTACTTGCACCGTCCGGCTCTGAGCTTTATCATGGCCTCTATATATATGGAAACCAGCCATGTCCGGCCTAACTGACTATCCCCTACTAGAAACCATCAATACACCCGAAGATCTGCGCTGCCTGCCCGAGTCGGCGCTGCCCGCCCTAGCGGACGAACTGCGCGATTTTCTCATCCATTCAGTATCTGGCTGTGGTGGGCATTTTGCCGCAGGGCTGGGCACTATAGAGCTTACGATTGCGCTGCATCATGTGTTCAACACACCCGAAGATCGCCTGGTGTGGGATGTAGGCCATCAATGCTACCCGCATAAAATCCTCACCGGTCGTCGCGACCGAATCAGCACTATCCGCCAGAAGGATGGCTTGGCACCGTTCTTGACCTGCGAGGAAAGCCCCTACGACACTTTTGGTGCGGGGCATTCCAGCACTTCTATCAGCGCGGCCTTGGGCATGGCTATCGCAGCAGGGCGGGCGGGCAACGGACGTAAAGCCGTGGCGATCATCGGCGACGGTGGCATGACGGCGGGGCTAGCCTATGAAGCACTGAATCATGCTGGAAGCCTGGAGGTCGATTTACTGGTCGTACTGAACGATAACGATATGTCTATCTCGCCTAATGTTGGTGCGTTATCAGGCTATCTCGCTAAAATCCTCTCTGGTAAATCTTACACCACAGTGCGTAAAGGCGGAGGCAAGGTACTGAACGCGATCCCGGGCATCGGAGAACTGGCCCAGCGCGCTGAAAAACATGTTAAGGGCATGATCACGCCTGGCACTTTCTTCGAAGAACTGGGGTTCCATTATTTCGGGCCGATCAACGGACATGATCTCCCCACCCTGGTTGATATCCTAGACAATATGAAGGCGCTCAAAGGCCCACGCCTGCTGCATGTGGTGACCCGTAAGGGTAAAGGTTACGAGCCCGCTGAAGCGGATCCGGTAAAATATCACGGCGTCAGTGCCTTCGATCCTAAAATCGGCATTGTCGCCAGCAAACCTAAATCGGTGCCCACCTACACGCAGGTATTCAGCGACTGGCTGTGCGATATGGCCGCGCGTGACGAACGTCTAATCGGCATCACCCCTGCAATGCGTGAAGGTTCAGGGCTGGTGAAATTTTCCGAACTTTATCCCGATCGTTATTTCGATGTCGGCATTGCCGAGCAGCATAGCGTGACATTTGCGGCAGGTCTGGCCTGTGAGGGTTTAAAACCCGTCGTCGCTATCTATTCAACGTTTTTGCAACGCGCCTACGACCAGGTCATCCATGACGTCGCCATCCAGAAATTGCCGGTGCTATTCGCCATTGACCGCGCCGGGCTAGTTGGGCCGGACGGCGCTACGCATGCAGGTAGTTTCGACTTCACTTTCCTGCGCTGCCTGCCCGACACCGTCATCATGGCCCCTGCCGATGAAAATGAATGCCGCCAGATGCTCTACACAGGCTTTATGCTCAACCAACCTGCCGCCGTGCGTTATCCGCGCGGCCAGGGCTGTGGCGTGCCCGTTGAACAGTACATGACCGCGCTGCCCATAGGCAAGTCGCAGCCGCGCCGCAAAGGTAAGGGCATTGCGATTCTGGCCTTTGGCACGATGCTCGCCCCCGCGCTGGAAGCCGCAGAACGACTGGATGCCACCGTCATCAATATGCGCTTCGTGAAACCTCTGGATGAAACAGCAGTGCTGGAAGCCGCAGCGACACACGATCTTTTGGTCACCATTGAAGATAACAGTGTGGCTGGAGGCGCAGGCAGCGCCGTCAATGAATGTCTGACAGCTCATCAAGTGCTGATTCCAGTAGTCAATATGGGTCTGCCCGACCGCTTCCTCAACCATGCCACCCGTGAGGAATTGCTGGCCGAATGTGGCCTGGATTGCGAGGGTATCGTGCATGCGCTTGAGGCTCACCAACGTAAGTCACAGCCTTTCCGCAAACGGCATTTGTAGGTCACGGGTTGTCGGAAAAACACTAGATTCCGCCTCTGCTACCCCACAAACTTGCTGAAAAACCTGCCTCCTCTAAAGTACAATAGCGCTTATGAGCAACAAAATAATCTTAATGAACCAAGCTAGCGCGACACGCGATGATAAGCCCTTCGCTGTGAGGAAAAACTGAGTATGGCCATCACTCGAAATCCAACCCGTGCGGTGCGCGTCGGCTCGGTAACCGTCGGTAACGGTAATCCGATCACCGTGCAAAGTATGACCGCGACGCACACGCAAGACATCGCCGCCACACTCGCCCAAATCAATGATCTAGTAGCCGCCGGGGCTGACCTGATCCGCGTCGCCGTGGATAACACCAAGGATGCGAATGCGTTAGCCAGTATTCGCTCACAAACTTCGGCCAACCTCGCCGTCGATTTGCAGGAAAACTACCGTCTGGTGCGTCTGGTCGCGCCGCATGTGGACAAGGTACGCTACAACCCCGGCCATCTTTATCATCATGAACGGCAGAAACCCTGGCAGGACAAAGTCAAATACATCGCTGAGATTGCCGGTGCGAATGATTGTGCATTGCGCGTTGGTGTGAACTGCGGCTCGCTGGATCCAGCCAAGGCCGAACAGTTTGATGAAAACGACTCGCTCGCACCGATGCTGGCGAGTGCCTATGAGCACTGCGAGCTTCTGGATAAAATTGGCTTCACGCGCTATTGCGTTTCGCTGAAAGATTCCGACCCGGAGAAGGTTATTGAGGTCAATAAGCGCTTTGCCGCAGAACGCCCCGAGATTCCGATACACCTGGGGGTGACTGAAGCGGGCATGCCGCCTGATGGCATTATTAAGACACGTATCGCCTTCGAGCAACTCATCAGCCGCGGCATCGGCGACACCATCCGTGTATCGCTCACCGTATCCAACGCACGCAAATCCGAAGAAATCGCAGCGGGACGCCAAATACTGGCCGACATCGCCGCCGGACGCGTACGTAGTGTGGTTGATTTCGGGCGCAATACGCTCAATCTCATTAGCTGCCCAAGCTGTTCGCGAGTGGAAAATGAAGGCTTCATTGAGCTCGCCGAACAAGTGCGGGAAATGACTCGCTACGCCGCCAACCATGCCATCACAATTGCGGTGATGGGCTGTCGCGTGAATGGCCCCGGCGAGACCAACGATGCGGATTTAGGACTGTGGTGTGGTCCGCAATATGTCAATCTGATGCGCCGTGGCGAACACTTAGGCGCATACAACTACACGGACATTCTTGTCCGTCTGAAAGAAGAAACGGACGCCTTAATCGCCTGCAGGCTGGCCTCATAATTCTGCTTAAGGCGTGTGCCTCTGTTGAAGTGCTAGAACCCCATCCATGACAGCACAGGCTAACCCCTATCAGCAACGCGCAACTTCTACGCAGCCAAATTTAATGACCGCGCTGGAAATAACAACTGCGAATGAACTCCAGGCGTATCTGCTGCAAGGCACCTCGCGTACTTTTGCCTTGACCATTCCGCAATTGCCGCCGGCCTTACGCGCGGTAGTATCAAATGCTTATTTACTCTGTCGCATTGTAGATACCATCGAGGACGAACCACGACTCAGCCCAGCGCAAAAACGTTACTTTGGCGAACAGTTCATAGCGGTGGTGGCGGGAGAATTTCCGGC
>JAYTIZ010000050.1:0-3644 GCA_043731445.1 Gammaproteobacteria bacterium
AAACCTTGAAACGGCTGCGCGACATCGGCAATACGGTGATTGTTGTCGAACACGACCAAGACGCTATCCTGACCGCCGACTATGTGGTCGATATGGGGCCCGGCGCAGGTGAGCATGGCGGCCATGTGGTCGCCGAAGGCACGCCCGCGCAAATCCAGGAAAACCCCGCTTCCCTCACCGGCCAATATTTAAGCGGTAAGCTCAGTATCGCCATGCCACAAAAACGCCATCAGCCGGACAAGAAACGCATGCTACGGCTCACCGGCGCGCATGGTAATAACTTGAAGCAAGTCGACCTCAATCTGCCAGTTGGGCTGCTGGTATGCGTCACCGGTGTATCCGGTTCCGGCAAATCCACTCTCATCAATGACACCTTATATCATGCTGTGGCCCGCCACCTCTATGGCAGCAGTGCCGAACCAGCGCCGCACAAGGCGATTGAAGGCCTAGAGTTTTTCGATAAAGTAATCAATGTTGATCAAAGCCCAATTGGCCGCACGCCGCGCTCCAACCCTGCCACCTACACCGGCCTGTTCACTCCTATCCGGGAATTGTTTGCCGGTGTGCCGCAAGCGCGCGAGCGTGGCTATGGGCCAGGGCGCTTCTCCTTTAATGTGAAGGGTGGGCGCTGCGAAGCCTGCCAGGGAGATGGTGTACTCAAAGTGGAAATGCATTTCCTGCCTGATATTTACGTGCCTTGCGATGTCTGTCACAGCAAGCGCTACAATCGTGAAACCCTCGAAATCCAATACAAGGGCAAGAACATCCACGAAATCCTGCAAATGACAGTGGAACACGCGCACGATTTTTTTAATCCCGTGCCGATCGTGGCAAGAAAGCTGCATACTTTATTGGACGTGGGCCTGGGCTACATCACGCTGGGCCAGTCTGCCACCACACTCTCCGGCGGGGAAGCGCAGCGCGTGAAATTGTCCTTGGAGCTATCCAAACGCGACACGGGCCGCACCTTGTATATTTTGGACGAGCCTACTACCGGACTACACTTTCATGACATCGATCTGTTGCTGCGTGTCGTGCATCGCCTGCGCGAGCATGGCAACACCGTGGTCGTCATTGAACATAACCTGGATGTGATTAAAACCGCTGACTGGGTGATAGACTTGGGACCCGAAGGCGGCGACGGCGGCGGATTGATTATTGCTGAGGGCACCCCGGAAGATATCGCGAACAACCCGGCGAGCTATACCGGAAAATATTTACAAAGCGTGCTGGCGCAAAAATAGCAGACGCAGATTAAATAAATATGAGTTGGGACTTATACGGAAAAAGACACCACCTGCCCGATTTGCAATCCCAATACATCGGCTGCGCTACCGCGATTCACTGCGATCTCCACTAAACCAATGCTATTTTCAAACCAGAATGCCGTACCACGTGCGACGTCGGAATAAACACGGGCATACTCCAGGCTATGTTGGTTGATCTGCAAGCTTGCAGTTTTTGGCACTGAAGCGGTGCGCACGCCGCTATACGCATTGCCATAATGGTCAATATAAATAATGCGCGATAAATCTTTGGTCGCAAATTGCGTATGCAATGCTGTGATCTCTTCAACTTTATCGTGCGGAAATTCGCCTGCTGCTATCCAAGCAGCGATAGGCGCGAATAGATCACGGCCATGAAATGAATTGGAAAGATGTGTCGGCCGCCATGTGATGCGCCACACGCGAGAACTCGCAGCGCGCCCTGCCACAACCGATAGCAAGCCATTATCCGGGCCTACCAACCAACGGCCATCTGCCAGTACAATCGCTGCGTCGCGGTCACTGCCCACGCCCGCATCTATCACTGCAAAAAACACGCTACCCAGCGGAAATTGCGGCGCCCATGCCGCCAACAAATGTGCACCCGCATGGGGATTAAAATCGGGTACTTCATGCAGCAAATCCACTACTGCTTGCTGTGGTGCATATTGGGCAAAAACGGCCTTGACCTGCCCCACATACGGGTCGCGACTGCCAAAATCAGTCAATAGAATGATCATATCAAAACATTGTAAATGTTTTTGCACCCAAACAAAAAGCCGGGATTTATCCCGGCTTTTTTAAACAACAGCAATGATGGCTTATTCGGTAACGACAACTTCTTCGCTGTCCGCTTGGACACGCTGTACCAATTCAACCAGCGCCATCGGCGCGTTGTCACCGTGACGAAAGCCGTATTTGAGTATGCGCAGGTACCCGCCATTGCGCTGTTGGAAACGCGGGCCCAGATCGTCAAACAACTTGACCACCATGTCACGGTCACGCAGTCGATCAAATGCTAAGCGACGATTTGCTAGAGATGGTTTCTTGCCGAGCGTAATCAGCGGTTCTGCCACACGGCGCAGTTCCTTTGCCTTAGGCAACGTGGTTTTAATGATTTCGTGACGCAACAAGGCGTTGGTCAGATTACGCAGCATCGCCAAACGATGGCTGCTGGTACGGTTCAGCTTGCGGTTGCTCAAACGATGACGCATGATATTTCCTTTATTGCATAAGCTTGCTTAATGCTGGCTGGATCGGCTCGTTTGCCCTGCTCACTTCCCAGCAAGTAACTAAACTCTACGAAATTTGCCGTCCCCAGCGACGTATTTTTACTAGGGTCTTTCCATGCCAGCTGGCGGCCAGTTTTCCAACTTCATACCCAGGCTTAAGCCTTTGGATGCGAGCACTTCTTTAATTTCGTTGAGTGATTTTCTACCCAAATTTGGCGTTTTGAGCAATTCGTTTTCGCTACGCTGAATTAAGTCGCCAATGTAGTAAATATTTTCTGCTTTTAGACAGTTCGCCGAACGCACGGTCAACTCCAAATCATCCACTGGACGCAGGAGAATAGGATCCACTTGCGGTGCCCTAGGCTGTTCGATCGCAGCTGGTGTGCCTTGTAGATCGGCAAACACCGACAACTGATCAACCAGAATACGCGCTGCGTAACGCACTGCTTCTTCTGGATCAATAACACCGTTGGTTTCGATATCGACAACCAGCTTATCCAGGTCGGTGCGCTGTTCGACACGGGCGCTCTCGACTGAGTAACTGACACGGCGCACCGGGCTGAATGAAGCGTCTAACATGATAGCGCCGATAGTGCGCGATTCTTCCGGTAAACGTCGCGCTGTGACGGGCTGATAGCCTCGGCCTTGCTCGATTTTAATTTCCATATCAAGCTTGCCGCCTTTGGTAAGGTGGGCGATCACATGATCCGGATTAAAAATTTCTACATCATGGCTGGTTTCGATATCACCTGCGGTGACGGGACCCTCACCACTTTTTTTCAACACCAGTGTGGCTTCGCTGCGATTATTCAGTTTAAGCGCGATACCCTTAAGATTAAGCAAGATGTCGACGACGTCTTCCTGCACGCCTTCAATTGTGGAGTACTCATGCAACACGCCATTGATCTTTACTTCCGTCGGCGCGTAACCAGGCATGGACGACAACAACACACGGCGTAGGGCGTTACCTAAGGTGTGGCCATAGCCGCGCTCAAACGGCTCCATCGTCACTTTGGCGTGCACGGGTGACAAATTGTCTACATCGATGATACGTGGCTTCAGAAAATCTGCGGCACTACTTTGCATGGTGTAACCCTCTTGGTATCTAGCAGATTACTTTGAGTACAACTCGACAATGAGATGCTCA
>JAYTIZ010000051.1:0-10094 GCA_043731445.1 Gammaproteobacteria bacterium
CCCGGTAAAAATGGGGCTGGCAGAAAGCACGCTCTAAGCTCCGACAATTTCAACTTTGTCGGCGATGTAGTGGGTATCGCCGCGCCACGGCGCGATATAAAGCTCTTCGTGATAATAAATCTTGACGCGTTTGCCCTGGGTTTGCGCATCGTCAATCTGCTTGACGACAACATCGTCATCAACGCTGAACTCCCACAGCACCCGGCCTTGCAAATCCGTTGCAGAACCGGCCACGTCCAGTTGCGCTTCCCAGGTCTTGAGCACAAAACCACGCTCACTGAGTTTCACGACATGGCCCACGCGAGCGCCTGTGCTGTATGTATCCAGAAAATTTACATAGAGCAGGGCAAGCACGATCAGCATCAGTAATGTCCAGCCGAGCTTTTTCATTGCACCCCTTTTATCGCAAAGGCTACTACGTGTGGAGAGAGGAGCATCCATGCTCTCGTTGATATATCGTCCTTGTCAGCGCACGCCGTCCAACTCTTTACATCGCGCTTGAAATTGGTACCGAGGGTCGGAATCGAACCGACACGGTGTCACCACCACTGGATTTTGAGTCCAGCGCGTCTACCAGTTCCGCCACCCCGGCATGTGCTTAGTATAAATGTTCCGGGCAGCCAGTGGTAGATATTGCTATCATTGCACAGCATGCACCGCAGCGATTTTTATTACGACCTCCCCGCTACACTCATCGCTCAGCACCCTACTCCGCAGCGCAATCAAAGCCGCCTGCTGTGTCTTGATGGACAGAATGGTCTGCTGGAAGATTGCGTGTTCACTGATCTACCCGCCAAGCTAAGCGCCGGTGACTTATTGGTGTTTAACGACACGCGCGTTATCCCGGCACGCCTGCTTGGCACTAAACAAAGCGGCGGCAAGATCGAAGTACTGGTAGAGCGGATATTGGACCAGCAGCGCGTACTAGCCCAGGTGCGCGCCAGTAAACCGCCTCTGCCTGGAGGCCGGCTTTTCCTCGGTGAAAAAATAGTAGTAGAGGTACTGGGCCGCAGCGACGCACTATTTGAGTTACGTTTTGAGGACACGCGACCTGTTCTGGACATATTGGCCGCTATCGGCCATGTGCCGCTACCTCCCTACATTACCCGTCGGACTGAAGAGCAAGACACCGAACGCTATCAAACGGTCTATGCGCGGCGGCAAGGTGCCATCGCTGCGCCCACGGCGGGCTTGCACTTTGATCAAGTTATGTTGAATCAGCTGGCCAACCAAGGTATCGAAAGCGCGTTCATTACACTTCATGTGGGAGCAGGCACCTTCCAGCCGCTGCGCGTCGACAATATTGCAGAACATAAGATGCATGCAGAATATACGGAAGTCTCTGCCGCTCTTTGTGCACAGGTACAGGCAACGCGTGCGCGTGGCGGACGGGTTGTTGCGGTCGGCACCACTAGTGTACGTGCGCTGGAGACTGCCTCGCGAAACGGTTATATTGAGACGTTCTGCGGTGAGACCGATATTTTCATCACGCCTGGCTATCGTTTTCAGAGCGTTGATGCACTCATCACCAATTTTCATTTGCCGGAATCAACCCTGCTCATGCTGGTGTGTGCGTTTGCTGGCAAAGACCATGTTATGGCAGCGTATCGCCATGCGGTAGAAAAGCATTATCGCTTTTTCAGTTATGGCGATGCAATGTTTATAACATCACAATAACAAGCGACACGCTTTATATGAAATTCGAATTACTCAACACCCAAAATAGTGCTCGCCGGGGGCGCATGAGCTTCACGCGCGGCACGGTAGAGACTCCTGCCTTCATGCCTGTGGGCACCTACGGCACAGTGAAGGCGATGACGCCAGAGGAATTACGCGCAACCGGTAGTGAGATCATCCTCGGCAATACTTTTCACTTGATGCTGCGCCCCGGTGTGGAAGTGATTAAAGCCCACGGCGACCTGCATGACTTCATGCACTGGGATGGCCCTATCCTCACCGACTCGGGTGGCTTTCAGGTGTGGAGCCTCGGTGAGCTACGCAAAATTTCCGAAACAGGTGTGGTCTTCCGCTCACCGATAGACGGCGCTGAAGTTTTTTTAGGGCCAGAACAAGCCATCGCCGTGCAACATGCCTTGGGCGCAGATATTGTAATGGTGTTTGACGAATGCACGCCCTACCCTGCCGATGAAGCCACCGCAAAAACGTCCATGGAACTCTCACTGCGCTGGGCCGCACGCTGCAAAGAAGCGCATGGCAACGCAGATAAAAATCGCAGTGCGGCCCTGTTTGGCATTGTGCAAGGCGGTATGCACGATGCACTGCGTGCTGCCTCACTGCACGGTCTGGAAGATATCGGCTTTGATGGCTATGCCATCGGCGGACTCTCGGTAGGCGAACCCAAGGCCGAACGCGCGCGCGTCCTGTCCCAGCTACTGCCGCAGATGCCAGCGAACCTGCCGCGTTACCTGATGGGCGTCGGCACGCCTGAAGATATCGTCGAGGCTGTGAGTGTAGGTATTGATATGTTCGACTGCGTAATGCCCACACGCAATGCCCGTAACGGCCATTTGTTCACGCGCAACGGCGACATTCGCATCCGCAATAGCCAACACCAACACGACACCCGCCCACTGGACGAGGACTGTACCTGCTATACCTGCCGCCACTACAGCCGTTCTTATTTGCGCCATCTTGATAAAGCGAATGAGATTCTGGGTGCCAGGCTCAACACACTCCACAATCTGCACTATTATCAGGAACTGATGGCGGGCTTACGCACGGCCATCAGCACAGGGACATTCGACGAATTTGTAGTTGAGTTCTACGCAAAACGCGCGCAAAACCCACCGGCTGTGGCATAATTGACGCCTGATTCTTAAAAATATAGCTATTAGGAAAAACCATGAGCTTTTTTATCTCTGATGCCTTGGCGGAAACAGCCGCCGCTCCACCGGGGGGCAGTTTACTGAGCTTTCTCCCGCTCATCGTTATCTTTGTCATTTTCTACTTCCTGCTGATCCGACCACAAATGAAGCGGGCCAAGGAACACAAAACACTGGTCACCAGCCTGGCTGCCAATGACGAAATTATCACTAGCGGCGGCGTACTCGGCCGCATCACCCAGGTGGGCGATGACTTTATCACCCTGGAAATTGCCGAAGGCGTCAAGGTCAAACTGCAAAAGCACTCCGTCGCCACGGTATTACCTAAAGGGACGATCAAGTCCAGTTAATTAGTTGCGCCTTTAGAGTCCCGCCATGAACCAGTATCCACTTTGGAAATATCTGCTAATCCTGATCCTCGTGATCGGGGGCTGCCTTTATGCCTTGCCGAATCTGTATGGTGAAGATCCGGCCATTCAGGTATCACCTAAACGCGCTGTTACAGTAGATAAGGCTACTCAAAGCAAGGTTGCGCAACTGCTCAAAGCCGCCAGCCTGCCTTACAAATCTTCCAGCCTGGATGAACATGGATTGTTGGTACGTTTTGATACGACCGACATCCAGCTAAAGGCTCAGGACACTATTAAAAATGGTTTGGGCAACGATTATGTCGTCGCCTTGAATCTTGCACCTGCTACACCCGCCTGGCTTTCTGCCATTAAAGCCGCACCCATGTATCTGGGTTTGGATTTGCGCGGTGGCGTGCACTTTTTGATGGAAGTGGATCAGGAAGCCGCCATCAAACAGGCCGAAGAACGTTATGTCGGCGACTTGCGTTCTTTGCTACGTGATAAAAAATTGCGCTACTTGACCGTGGCACGCACCGATAAGGCTGTGGAAGCAAAATTCCGCAGTGCCGAGGAGCGTAACCAGGCCCACAGTTTGGTCCATGAAGAATTTCGTACGCTGTTACTCAGCGATGAAGAGCGCGAAGGTGAATATTATCTGCTCGCTTCCATAAGCGAGCCTGAACAAAACGACATACGAAAATTCGCTTTACAGCAGAACATCACCACTCTGCGCAATCGCGTCAACGAGCTCGGTGTCGCCGAGCCCATCATTCAACAACAGGGTGAAGACCGCATCGTTGTCCAATTGCCAGGCGTACAAGATACCGCCCGCGCCAAAGAAATTCTCGGGGCCACCGCTACTCTGGAATTTCGTCTGGTAGATGAAACCCACACTGTACAAGATGCCCTGGATGGACGCGTACCTATCGGCGCGAAACTCTACAAGCAGCGTAAGGGTGGCAATGTCCTGCTCAAAAACCAGGTCATGCTGACTGGCGATTACATTACCGATGCGGCTTCCGGCATTGACCAACAAAGCAGCGGCGCAGCAGTGTTCGTCACCCTCGACAGCAAAGGTGCGAATATCTTTAGCAAGGTCACCGGAGAAAATGTAAAGAAACCGATGGCGGTAGTGTTCATTGAAACCAAAACTGAAACCATCGCACTGGAAGATACTCAGAGAAAACCCAGCTGTGATTCTAAAGATATCATCAAAAGAACCACTGAAGGCGCGCAGGAAAAAATCACCTGCAAGACCGAAGAAGTCATCAACGTCGCCACTATCCAGGAACAATTAGGTAAACGCTTTCAAATTACCGGTCTGGACAACACTACCGAGGCACGTGATCTTGCACTGTTGCTGCGTGCTGGTGCCCTAGCCACACCCATTGAAATTATTGAAGAGCGTACAGTCGGCCCCAGCCTGGGTGCGGACAATATCAAGACTGGCTTTTACTCCACTGTAATCGGTTTTGCTGCTATCGTCATTTTCATGATGATTTATTACCGTTTATTCGGCGGCATCGCAAGCATCGCCCTGGGCGCGAATTTAATTCTGCTCATCGCCGTGTTATCCATGCTGCAAGCCACGCTCACCCTGCCTGGCATTGCCGGTATCGCGCTCACTATCGGTATGGCAATTGATGCCAACGTGCTGATCTTTGAACGCATCCGCGAAGAATTGCGCAACGGTAACAGCCCACAGGCAAGCATTCACGCTGGCTTTGAACGCGCCTTTGCCACTATTCTTGACTCCAATATCACCACTCTGATTGCCGGATTTGCACTGTTCCTGCTCGGCTCTGGCCCGGTACGCGGCTTTGCGGTGGTACTGTGCATCGGTATCCTGACCTCCATGTTTAGCGCGGTGATGATATCGCGCGCGATTGTCAATCTCACCTACGGCAGGCGGCATAAAGTCGCCAAGCTGGCCATCTAACAGGGACCGCCGTCATGGAATTTTTCCGCATCACAAAAGACATTCCGTTTATGAGCTACGCCAAGCTCACGGCGATTATTTCCGCCGTGACTTTTTTGGCAGCCATCGTTTTTCTCATCAAACCGGGCTTGCATTTTGGTGTGGATTTTACCGGCGGCACCGTGATGGAAGTGCGTTACTCCCAAGCTGCTGATCTGCAACAGATCCGCAATACTCTGGAGAAAGAAGGTTTCACGGATGTCACCGTGCAAAACTTTGGAAGCTCGGTGGATGTGATGATACGTCTGCCCATCAAACAAGGCGTGACCAGTGCTCAGCTCAGCGACTCTGTAATAGCGGCACTGAAGAAAAAAGATGCAGGTGTAGAAAAGAGACGGGTTGAGTTCGTCGGTCCACAGGTTGGCAAGGAGCTCGTCAACGACGGTGGCCTGGCGCTCATTCTGGTCTCCTTTGGCATTATGATTTATCTCGCCATTCGTTTTGAATGGCGCTTTGCCGTGGCAGCCATCGTCGCCACTGCGCATGACGTGGTGATCGTGATGGGTTTATTTGCACTCTTCCAATGGGAATTTTCGCTCTCCGTGCTGGCCGCGGTGCTGGCGATCCTGGGGTACTCTGTCAACGACACGGTGGTGGTATTCGACCGGATTCGTGAAAACTTCCGCAAGATGCGTAAAGGCAGCGTGCCAGAGATCATTGATAACGCCATCACACGCACCCTGAGCCGCACGGTGATGACACACGTCACCACACAGCTGATGGTATTTTCAATGTTATTTCTCGGCGGGGAGACGCTGTACTATTTCGCGCTGGCTCTGACCATCGGTATTGTGGTCGGTACCTACTCGTCTATTCTGGTAGCCAGCCCTATCGTCATGTGGTTGGGCATAGACCGTACTGATTTACTTCCTGTAAAGAAAGAAGGCGAAGCTCTCGACGAACGGCCTTAATGTTGGTCACTCCCTGCGCCAGGTCGTGCCTTGCGAAGCATCCTCCAGAATAATTCCCTTAGCCTGAAGAAGATCGCGTAACCGATCAGATTCCTTCCAGTCTTTATTTTTTCTTGCAGCATTGCGCTCTGTAATGAATTGCTCAATCGCTTCTTTATCAAGAAGCTCACTCGTTTCCGTGGCGTTGTTACCAACCGGTAAATTCTGGAGATAATGTTCTGGATCATCCTGCAACAGGCCTAAGCGTCCACCCAAGTGTTTCAACACACTGGCGAGCTGGCTCGCTTCGGTGTTATTTTCACTGCGTAGTTTATTGATCACGCGCGCGAGGTCGAATAATACCGCCAGTGCTTCAGGCGTGTTGAAATCATCATCCATCGCGTTCTGAAAACGTACCGTATAGGGATTTTCCAGACTACCCTCAGCCTGCGATAAGCCACGTAGAGCCGTATAAAAACGCGTCAAAGCACTGCGTGCCTGCTGTAAATTCTCTTCCGAATAATTTAGCGGGCTGCGGTAGTGGCTAGCTAAAATAAAATAACGTATCTCTTCTGGATGATAGTGTTTAAGCACTTCGCGCACCGTGAAAAAATTGCCCAGCGACTTCGACATTTTTTCATCGTCTACACGCACAAAGCCATTGTGCATCCATACATTCACAAATTTATGCCCGGTAGCTCCTTCAGATTGGGCAATTTCGTTCTCGTGATGCGGAAACTGCAAATCCATACCACCGCCATGAATGTCAAAATGCTCGCCCAGGCAGTGGGTGGACATTGCCGAGCACTCGATATGCCAGCCGGGCCTGCCCTTGCCCCAAGGTGAATCCCAGCTAGGTTCGCCGGGCTTGGCTGCTTTCCACAACACAAAGTCGAGCGGATCATCCTTGGCCTCCTCTACTTCTACACGCGCACCGGCATAAAGATCGTCCAGACGTTTACCGGAAAGGGCACCGTAAGTAGCAAAACGGCTCACATCGTAATAGACATCGCCATTCAGCGCCGCATAGCCATAACCATTTTCAATCAAGCTGCGGATCATCGCGATAATCGTAGGAATATGTTGCGTTGCGCGCGGCTCATGATCGGGAGGCAAAACACCCAATTGAGCAGCATCTTCTTCCATGGCCGTAATAAAACGGGACGTTAATGCGCTGATGTCCTCGCCATTTTCCTTAGCGCGCTGGATAATTTTGTCATCTATGTCGGTGATATTACGCACGTAGGTGACTTCATAACCCAGCTCGCGCAGATGACGCACTACGGTATCAAACACGACCAGCACGCGCGCATGACCCAGATGACAATAGTCGTAGACCGTCATGCCGCACACGTAGAGACGCACTTTGCCTGGCTCTCTGGGTACAAAGAGTTCTTTGCTACGGGTGAGGGTGTTATGAATGTGTAGCATCAGATCACACCCTTAGGGTCTGGATGTTGTAGCATCTAGCATTCGCTCATCGTTGACTTGCTTCGCTTAATTGTCGTGCAGCATCCAAACGATGAGAGGCGAGCGATAAGCCTATAAGTGGAAATATTTTGGGCAGTTCCGGACCAGAAGTTTCACCCGTTAATGCGGAACGTAAAGGAAGAAACAAAGATTTACCTTGTTTTCCTGTTACCATTTTTACCTTCGCAAGAAATACTGCAAAGTCCATCATTGGGTCAAGTTGGCTTTTAGCTTTTTCAAAAAACTCTGGCCCTACAGTTGTAATAGAAGTAGTTGCCTCTTCTGTATTCCCTATACTCTGAGAGTAAACCCTGTCTGCCCAATCCCAGGCATCCTTTGGTGTCTGAACATTGGCGCGCACCGCTGTTACGAAAGCGCTAGCCTGATCTTGCGGCACTAGCTTTTGTACTTCTGCCCCCATCCACTGCCAAAGCCAATCATGATCAGCTTGCGCAATTGCCTGCTGCTGCCAGTGCTGCAACTGCGCACCGTCAAAATGCGCGGGGGATCGCCCTATTTTTTGTAGATTAAATCCCCTAGCTAGTGCGTCCGTATCCATAAAATCGTTGTTTTCATAAGTATGTCCCAACCGGGCCATATAGTTATTGATGGCTTCGGGAAAATATCCCGCCTCACGCAACTCACGCACGCTGTGGCTGCCGTGGCGCTTGGACAATGGCGTATTGTCCGCACCTAAAATTAAGGATACGTGCCCATACTGCGGCGCAGTGAGCGCCCACGCCTCCAGCAGCATGAGTTGCCTCGGTGTGTTGCTAAGATGATCCTCACCGCGCAGCACGTGCGTCACTCCCATCAGTGCATCATCTAGCGCGTTGCTGAAGAAAAAGGCCGGTGAACCGTCGGCACGGCGGATAATGAAATCGCCGATGTCGTCACTGGTGAAGGTTTGCGGGCCGCGTACCAGGTCGTCAAATACCACTGCGCGCCCACGTGGTACCCGAAAGCGCAAAGTAGGTCGCAGACCTTGAGCTAACCTGGCTCTGATCTCGGTGTCGGAAAGTTTGGCACAGGTACCCAGGTAGCGCGGTGCCTGTCCGGCAGACAATTGACTTTTGCGTGCCAAGGCAAGCTCTGCTTCGCTACAGAAGCAGGGGTACGCATGGCCGTATCTTCCCAGCGAAACAAAATACTCGTGGTAAATACTGCTGCGTTCCGACTGCGCATAAGGCCCTTGCGTGCCCTCTATACCCGGCCCCTCCTGCCAGGGCAAACCCATCCACAGCAGATCATTTTGTAGCGCCTGAACATACTGCTCCGCACTGCGCTCCTTATCGGTATCTTCGATCCGCAGCAAAAAAACTCCCCCGCTCTGCCTGGCCATAAGGGCACAAAAAAGCGCAATACGGGCGTTCCCTAGATGTAAAAAACCTGTGGGGCTGGGGGCGAAACGGGTCTTAACGGGCGCTGTTAGCATAGCAGGCTATGGTAACGTAAAAGCCCTCTACTCACAAAATGCACAAACCTCTTTCTCCCGCCCGCTAAAAACGATACTATTTGCGCAGTAAATCTGATTAGTTACCTACGAGGAATTAACTTGCCATGCGCCGCTTTCTGACCTGTTTGATGTTCATCGTTTCCGCGTTCATTGCAAGTTCGTGTACCTTCGCAGCAGACATCACGCCAGTAAATCAAGCGCTTCCGGCAACTCCAGTCACTGACGCTTATCCACCCCGGGTGCGTATCGTCACCAATCTTGGCGATATGATCTTTGAATTAGACAATGTTAAAGCTCCAAAGACCGTCGCGAACTTTTTGAGCTATGTCCAAGAAAAAGCCTATGACGAAACATTATTCCATCGGGTGATTAAGGATTTTATCATCCAGGGTGGCGCCTACAACGTGAACTATGAACCCCATGCTATCCACGACACGATCGAAACGGAAGCGACTAATGGCCTCAAAAATGAGCGCGGCACAATTGCCATGGCACGCGACCTCGACCCCAACTCAGCGGCCAACCAATTTTTCATCAACGTAGATAACAATAAAATTCTCAATCATCACGCACCCAAAGAAGGGTACTGGGGTTATACCGTTTTTGGCAAAATCACTGAAGGTCTGGACGTGCTTGACCGCCTACAAGCTACCCCTACGAGCGCAGCTGGCCCGTTTCTCAAAGATGTCCCAGTGACCCAGTTAGTCATCAAGACAATTATCGTAGAGCCACCCGCACCAAAAACCGTAGTGGCCGAAAAAGTACCGCCTAAGCCAGTGGTAAAAAAATCCACTGTCGCCAAGAAAACGATTGCAAAAAAGCATGTTACCAGCACAGCCACACCCAAACCAAAGTAGCACCCTCTTCATTTCTGACCTGCACCTTTGCCCGGAAAGGCCAGAAATAACACAGCTGTTCCTGGATTTTCTGGAGCAGTGCGCGGTGCACTGCGAGACGCTCTACATCCTCGGTGATTTATTCGAGGTGTGGGTAGGCGACGACGATACGCGCGTAGAAAATCAGAGTATCGTGACGGCGCTGCGAAAACTAACTGATCGCGGTATTCCTGTTTATCTCATGCATGGTAATCGCGACTTTCTCATCGGC
>JAYTIZ010000052.1:0-12410 GCA_043731445.1 Gammaproteobacteria bacterium
TGCTGAGACACCTGATTTTCTACCGCTACTGCGCGCCTGGGGCGGCGTGACCGTCACCTACCGGCAAGCACTCAACCAATCCCCAGCCTATATTCGCAACCACGAGGAAATTACCAAGGCCCTGGAAGAAGGTATCTTTTATGCGGAAGGACTGGAACCGGTTAGCGCCGGACTAGATCGCTTCAGTCATGTGGAGTCAGTCGTATTTCGCCGCCGCGAAAAAAATACCGTCGGCCAGTGGGTCACCTTGGAAGGAGATATCACCCTTCCCGCCCGCGCCGTATTTACCGCAGCAGGTGCCATACCGAATACCATTTACGAACGTGAACACCCCGGTACGTTTGCCATGCAAGACCAGCATTTTCTACCTCATGCCGATAACGCTGGGACCCTGCAAGCTGTTGCGGTTGCCGCGAACGCTAAAGAATCAGAGTTTGGCGCATTTACTTCCTATACTAACGAAGATCACCGCGTCAGTTTTCTGGGAGATACCAATCCGGTCTTCGCAGGTAGCGTCGTTAAAGCTATTGCGTCCGCCATGCGTATCTATCCGAAGATCATGAGAAGCTTGGGAACCTCCATTCCGGGCGCAACGATGGCGGAGTATAAAGATTTCCGACTGCGTATGACTGATCTATTGCAGCCGCGCGTGACCCGCGTGAAGCGCCACAGTCCCAGCGTGGTGGAGGTGCAGGTGCGCGCACCCATGGCGGCGCGTAATTTCCGTCCCGGACAGTTTTTCCGCTTGCAAAATTTCGAGAGCTTGAGCCCACTCGTTGAAGGTAGCCGTTTACAGACTGAGGCGATGGCACTCACCGGCGTGCCCACGCCCGACAACAGTGATTGCATTTCGTAAATGGTGTTGGAGGTAGGTGCCAGCTCCAGATTATGCGCGACCCTGCATGAAGGCGATCCGATTGTGTTAATGGGCCCTACTGGCAAAGCAACTGACATCCCACAGAACGAAACCATTCTTGTCGCGGGCGGACGTCGTGGTGCGGCAGTGATGGTGAGCCTAGGTCCCGCGTTACGTCAGGCTGGCAATCGCGTGATCTATTTCGCCGGATTCCGCACCGCCGATGAACTCTATCTGGAAGATCAGTTGGAAAACGCCGCAGATGTTGTCGTATGGTGTACTGCGAGCGGGCCTGCCATCGTGCCGCGCCGTCCGCAAGACCGCGCGATGAGCGGCGATTTTATTGACATCGTATGCCGCTATGCCGAGGGCGAGCTAGAGCCACAAGGACAAGAACCCGCCGTGCGTCTCACCGACATCCATCGCATCCTCGCTATCGGTAGCGAACGTTTGCTGCGCATGGTGCAGCAAGAGTTACACGGCAGACTCAAAGACCACTTCAACACGAAGGTGCAGGCTATCGGTTCCGTAGGCAGCCCCATGCAATGCATGCTGCAAGGCGTCTGCGCCCAATGTCTGCAATGGCAGATAGATCCCACTACTGGCAAGCGTGTGCGTGCAGTGTTTTCCTGCGCCGGACAGGATCAACCTCTGGATTGGATAGACCTCGATAATCTGGATGCACGCCTGGGTCAAAACCGTCTACCCGAACACTTGACCAATCTCTGGCTGGATTATTTATTCGTACGTAGCGCAATAAAACATGTTTGATAAAAACCTGATAATGATGAGGAGATTTTAGTGGATATTTTAATTTATCTAAAAGCACTGCTGCTCGGACTGGTCGAAGGCCTGACTGAATTTTTGCCTGTCTCCAGCACCGGCCATCTCATTATCGTCGCCGACCTGCTTAAATTTACTGGTGAAAACGCCAAGACCTTTGAAATTTTCATTCAACTTGGCGCAATCCTGGCAGTATGCTGGTACTTTCGGACACGCATAACCAGTGTAGTGTATGGCCTGCCCCATAGCGCAATAGCGCAACGTTTCGTCGGCAATTTAATTATCGCCTTTCTTCCCGCAGCAATGCTGGGTTTGACCTTTAATAAATTGATTAAAGAATATTTGTTTAATCCGGTCAACGTTGCCATCGCGTCCATTATCGGGGGCTTGATCATTCTCTGGATCGAGAGGCGGCCCTATGTCCCGCGCGTAAACTCCGTTGATGATATGCGGTGGACGGATGCATTAAAAATCGGTTTTTGTCAGGCGTTGGCGCTGTTCCCAGGAACCTCGCGCTCAGGCGCAACCATTATGGGCGGGCTTTTTTTTGGATTATCACGGCAGGCCGCTACGGAATTTTCTTTTTTCCTCGCCATCCCCACCATGTTCGCCGCAACGCTTTACGAGCTTTATAAGGGGCGGCAGACACTGCATATGCAGGATGCAGGCTTATTTGCGCTGGGATTCTTCGCGGCCTTTATTAGCGCATTTTTTGTGGTCAAGATATTTTTAAAATTTATCGCCAATCACAATTTCAAGATATTTGCCTATTACCGGATTATTTTTGGCATGATCGCATTATGGTACTTTTGGTAATCGCCACTCGCTTATTAATTTGTATCGCCGATAATATCCACCCCCACGGGTGGCGAAAAAACGAATAGCTTTGGGTCAGGGTGAACATTGCGTTCCAGTTTTTTGAACTCCAGCCAGGTCAACTGGCCAAAATTATCCACTAGCTCCATACGCTGCAAATTAGTTTTATCAAACGCCAGACGCACCCTCTCGAAACTGCTGTCAGGTACCTTTGGCGATAACTCCACCCACTCCAGACCATCACTAGGTCCGAGTTCGGTAATAATAAAATTTTCCTGTAGCGGCTTAGTGCCACTCAGCAATAGTGCGGGTGTGCTGCCCAGCGCAGCATCCATCGGCTTCACAGTCACTTGCTCTAGCTCACTGTCGTATACCCAGATTTTTTTACCGTCTGCGACAATCAACTGCTTGTATGGCTGTAGATAATCCCAGCGAAATTTTCCGGGACGCTGCATTACCAACACGCCATTCGCCTCTTTTACCGTATGGCCCTTGTCATCAATTAAGGTCTGATGAAAATCAGCTTGCAAGGTCTTCACGTTGGCAAAAAAATCGTCCAGCCGCTCGCTTGCTACACCCGCATAGCTGGTAAGTGGTAGCAGCAGAAGAAAACCGAATCGCATTATCCCATTAAAATACTTCATGCATGCTCCATTTAAGAAACAATTAAGAGTTAAGAAACCCGACCTTAAATTTTTGGTGGAGGTGGCGCCAGCACTTCGCGGCTACCGTTAGATTGCAAGGCTCCCACGACTCCGGCACGCTCCATATCTTCAATAAGCCGGGCAGCGCGGTTGTAACCTATCTTGAGACGCCGCTGAATACCTGAAATCGAAGCGCGCCGCGTTTCAGTCACAATGCGCAAAGCCTGATCGTATAAGGGATCGCTCTCGGCATTGGACATCTCCTCACCCAGATAGTTGCCGCCCTCTTCCTGGCTGCCCCCTGTCAACACTTCTTCCAGGTAATCGGGTTCGCCGCGCCGCTTGAGATCATCCACTACCTTGTGTACTTCGTGGTCAGCCACGAAAGCACCATGGATACGTATAGGCACGCCCGTGCCAGGCGGCAGGTACAACATATCTCCATGACCCAGCAGTTGTTCGGCACCACTCTGATCCAGGATAGTGCGCGAATCTATTTTAGAAGACACCTGAAAAGCGATGCGCGAAGGAATATTGGCCTTGATGAGACCAGTGATGACATCTACCGATGGTCTTTGTGTGGCCAGGATCAGATGAATACCGGAAGCGCGTGCCTTTTGCGCCAGACGCGCAATCAGTTCTTCCACTTTTTTCCCGACTAACATCATCATGTCGGCAAATTCATCGATCAACACCACAATGTAAGGTAAGGCTTGCAGAGCAGGCGGTTCATCACCTTCCATCACCTTGGCAAAAGGATCGGGGATGATCTGTCCTTTTTCGGCGGCCTCTTCGAGACGGCGGTTATAGCCAGTGATATTGCGCACGCCTAAACTGGACATGATGCGATAGCGTTTTTCCATCTCGGCGACACACCAGCGCAATGCATTGGCAGCCTCTTTCATATCGGTAACGACCGGCGTGAGTAGATGCGGAATGCCCTGATAGACTGAGAGTTCCAGCATCTTCGGGTCAATCATAATGAGGCGCACTTCATTCGGCGTGGCGTTGTAAAGCAGGCTCAGTATCATGGCGTTGATCGCGACTGACTTGCCGGAACCGGTAGTGCCTGCCACTAACAGATGCGGCATCTTCACCAGATCTACCAATACCGGTTGCCCACCGATATCCATGCCTAGTGCCAGGGTCAGCGGCGAGGCAGCGCTGTCATAATCCTTGGATTGCAGAGTTTCGGAAAGGCGCACGATGCTGCGGTGTTCATTGGGTATTTCCAGACCGATCACCGACTTGCCCGGGATGACCTCGACCACACGCACGCTCGGCACCGACAGGCTGCGCGCCAGATCCTTCACGAGATTGGTCACCTGGTTGACTTTTAGCCCAGGCAGCGGTTGCAGTTCATAGCGCGTGATGACGGGGCCGGGGTGGACTGCGACTACCTGCACCTCGATACCAAAATCTTTCAGCTTCAACTCCACCTGCCGGGACATAGCTTCAAGTGAGGCTTCCGACACAGAATGTTTATTCGGCTGCGCCGCGTCTAGCAACGCTAAAGGTGGCAGGCCCGCGGGCTGCTCGAATAAAGTAACCTGGCGCTCTTTCTGTACCCGCTCACTGATCTCAATACTCCGGATAACTGGCTCAATGCGCGGCGGAATACGTGTGGCAGTTTTTTTCTTTTCTACTTTAGCGCTGTCTTCACGCTCCAAGCGCGCGCGTCGGCCAGCCAGGTAGTCACGCAAATTCAACCATAGAGGTCGCACGTAGTTAATAAAGGAAAGTGTGGCGCGGCCCAGCGTATCCATCAGCCGTAACCACGACAGACCCGTGGCGAGCGTGACACCCGCCAGAAAAAGCGCCAATAAAAATAATGTGGCGCCTAAAAAGCTAAATACACCCACTAGCCATGGCCCGACCGCTTCACCTAATATGCCCCCGGCACTCTGGGGTAACTCGCTAGCCAAGGTTGTAAAGTGCAAGGTCGCCAGTCCCGCACCGGCGCAGAGCGCAATGAGAAATCCAGCCAGCCTTAATGCAAAATGACGTGGATTAAATTCGCCGCGATTTTCCAGCACTAGCCAGGCGCTGTAGCCCACCATCATGGGTACGAGATACGAGAGGTAACCGAACAGATGCAGGAATACATCGGCAAACCAGGCACCCGCCACGCCGCCGAGATTAGCGGCCTTCTCGCCCGTCCCGCTGTTTGACCAGCCTGGATCAGACGCGTGGTAACTTACCAGTGCAATAAAAAGATATAAGGCGATGGCACCACACAACAGCATAGCTCCCTCGCGCAAGCCACGCCCAAGGTGACCGGCGAGCGGCGCAAAGTTGGTAGGATTTTTCTTCCGCGAAGCCTGCCCCAAAACCTTATCCTAACGGGTGATTTTATTAGTTTTGGTGGTTCGGCTTAGAAAGGAATATCGTCATCGAAGTCCGCTCCGCCAGATGCAGGCTTGGATTTTCCCGCAGATGCGCCCGCAGGAGCAGCACCTTCAGCGGCATCTTCCTTATAGGCCGCACTACCGCTGCCGTCGCGCTTGCCGCCTAACATCTGCATCTCACTGGCGATGATCTCGGTAGTGTAGCGGTCCGTACCGGTATTTTTATCCTGCCATTTGCGGGTGCGCAGACTGCCTTCCACATAGATCTGAGCACCTTTTTTAAGGTATTCGCCCACTATTTCCGCCAGGCGATTATAGAACACGACGTTATGCCATTCGGTGCGTTCCTGCTGTTCGCCGGACTGCTTGTCCTTCCAGCTATCTGTGGTCGCAATGGTCACATTGGCGACCGCCCCGCCGCTAGGCATATAACGGATCTCGGGATCTTTACCGAGATTGCCGACCAGAATAACCTTGTTCACCCCTCTTGCCATAAGTGTCTCCTTGTTATGAGCTTATGCCGCCCGGGAGGCGGCAGGAATAGTTTATTATGCACTCACCGCTAAAAACTCACCCAGGGTTTTCTCGTCCAGAACCTTATTATCTACCTTGAGATAAGCCATGCCTTCTTCGACGATCACTACGGCCTGAACCACGCCCGGTACCTCCATAAGCCGCGAGGATAAGAGCTGCGCCTGTACCGGACTGATCATACCCACGTTAAGCGTGCGATCGTGCAGATAGCGCGGGGACGGCATGCTGAATGCCCACAGCGCCCACACACTGGCAACCACCGCACAAAATGCAAATACGCCGCTGGGGCCATAATTGCCATATAGCCATCCACCCGACGCTCCACCTATGAACGCACCCAGAAATTGGCCCGTGGAGTAAATGCCCAAGGCGGTGCCTTTACTGGCAGGAGGCGCTGCTTTAGAGATCAGCGAAGGCAGACTCGCTTCCAATACGTTAAAGGCGGTAAAAAACAGAAATAGCGCAAACCCGATGACGACCAGAGAATCGTGAGCCCACATCAAACCGAGTTCCGCCAGGCCCAGCACTATAATAGCGCCCAGAAACACCTGTTTCAGTAGATGCCGTTTCTCACCCAACAGGATGAAGGGCACCATCGCGATAATACCCAGCAGCAACACCGGCAGATAGATGTACCAGTGCTGCGCCGAAGCCAATCCGGCGTCTTTTAAGGCAAGCGGCAAGGCCACAAAGCTCGCGATGAGGATCATGTGCAGCGCCATAATCCCGCCGTTTAAGCGCATTAACTGAGCATCTGCCAGCACTTCCTTGAAACGGCCCGGCAATGGCTCCGTATCGCGGTGGAAGCGCGGATGCACGCTCTTTGGCACGCCGATCTGCAATACCGCAATGCCGCTCAGCGCCAGCACAGCCGTCAGCCAGAAAATGCCCGGCACACCGATCCAGACATTCAAAATGGGCCCGGCGATCAGGGCAAAAGCAAACGATAGGCCGATGGTCGTGCCGATGGTCGCCATCGCCTTGGTGCGCTGCTCTTCGCGGGTGAGATCAGCTGCCAGCGCCATGACGGCAGCAGCAATGGCTCCCGCACCCTGAATGGCACGTCCGATGATGACCCCGGTGATCGAGTCCGACAGGGCCGCCACGACACTGCCCACGGCAAAGATCACCAGGCCAATGATGATGATAGGCCTGCGCCCAAAGCGGTCAGAGAGCATGCCAAAGGGTATCTGCAAGATCGCCTGGCTCAACCCATAGGCTCCGATGGCCAGACCAATCAGTGTGGGCGTGGCCCCGCTGAGATGATCCTGCGCGTAGAGGGAAAACACCGGCAAAATAAGGAATAAACCCAGCATGCGCAGCGCATAAATACCCGCCAGGGAAAACGTGGCGCGCCGTTCAGTCGGGGTCATGGCATTTTTAGGGAGCTTGGGGGTCGGCACGAGTCTAATCCTGAGTGGGAGTTTTCTTTTCCGCTTTAGTACACGTATATTAGCAGGTTACCTCGATTGCGGAAATGAGTATGGGCACCATCCAGATCCGCGGGGCACGCACCCACAACCTGCAAGGCATAGACCTTGAGTTGCCCCGCGACAAACTTATTGTGATTACCGGCTTGTCTGGCTCAGGCAAGTCTTCCCTGGCCTTCGACACCATCTATGCGGAAGGTCAGCGCCGCTACGTGGAATCGCTGTCCAGTTATGCGCGGCAATTCCTCTCTATGATGGAAAAGCCCGACGTAGACCATATCGAAGGGCTGTCGCCCGCCATCTCCATTGAGCAAAAATCCACTTCGCACAATCCGCGCTCGACCGTCGGGACGACCACTGAGATATATGACTATCTGCGCCTGCTCTATGCGCGCGTGGGTGAGCCGCACTGCCCGGACCACGCTACCGTGCTGGAAGCCCAAACTATCAGCCAGATGGTTGATCAGGTACTGAGCATCGCCGAGGGAACTGCGCTGATGCTGCTAGCGCCTCTGGTCGAGAACCGTAAAGGCGAGCACTTGCAAGTTTTGGAACAACTGCGTGCACAAGGTTATCTGCGTGCGCGCATAGACGGCAAACTCGTCGAATTAGATGCGGCTCCCGCCCTTGATCTGCGTAAAAAGCACACCATCGAAGCCGTCGTTGACCGCTTCAAGGTGCGCCCTGATCTCCAGCAACGTCTGGCTGAATCCTTCGAAACCGCTCTGCAACTCAGCGACGGCATTGCCCGCATCGCCTTTCTCGAACCGGAAACCAAAGGCAAGGCGTTACCCGATTTAGTTTTCTCGGCAAAATTTGCCTGTCCGGTATGCGGTTACAGCATCAGCGAATTAGAACCGCGCCTGTTCTCCTTTAACAGCCCGATGGGCGCCTGCCCGAGCTGCGATGGATTGGGTGTTAAACAATTTTTCGATCCGTTACGCGTAGTCATACATCCGGAACTCAGTCTGCCCGGCGGTGCCGTGCGCGGCTGGGACCGGCGCAATGCCTATTATTACCAGTTGATTAACGCGCTCGCCAAGCACTACAAGTTTGATCTCGACACACCGTTCGCAGATTTACCGACCAAGATTCGTGACATCATTCTGCATGGCAGCGGTGACGAAGAAATCAACTTTAGTTATTACAACGAGCGTGGGCGCGCGCATAAACGTCGTCATACTTTCGAGGGCATCATCCCCAATATGCAGCGCCGCTATCGCGAGACGGAATCTAACCTCGTGCGCGAGGATCTCGCTAAGTATCTCAGCACGCAACCCTGCCCGGAGTGTGAGGGAACCCGGCTCACCCGCGCAGCACGCCATGTCTATATCACTGGCCAGGCTCTGCCCGCTATTACGCACCTGCCGGTTGAGCGAGCCCAACTGTTTTTAGGACAACTGAAGTTACCGGGACGGCGCGGCGAGATTGCCGGCAAGATTCTGAAGGAGATTAACCAGCGGCTGGATTTTCTGGTGAATGTAGGCTTAGGGTATTTGACGCTGGATCGCAGCGCCGAGAGTTTGTCCGGTGGTGAGGCACAACGCATACGCCTGGCGAGCCAGATCGGCGCTGGGTTGGTTGGCGTGATGTACATTCTTGATGAACCTTCTATTGGCCTGCACCAGCGTGACAATCAACGCCTGCTCAATACCCTCCTCTATCTGCGTGATCTGGGCAATACCGTGATCGTCGTAGAGCACGACGAAGATGCCATCCTCGCCGCCGATCATGTGGTGGACATCGGGCCAGGGGCCGGCGTGCACGGTGGGCGCATCGTCGCGCAGGGTACACCGCAGGATATTATCGCCAATCCTAATTCCCTGACCGGAGATTATCTGGCAGGACGTAAACAAATCGCCGTGCCACGCCAACGTACACGCATGGATAAAAAGCGCTGCCTGCATTTGCGTGGAGCCAGCGGTAATAATCTGAAGAACGTGGACATAGCCATTCCCGCCGGACTCATGATCTGCGTCACCGGCGTATCGGGCTCTGGCAAATCCACGCTCATCAACGATACACTTTATCGTCTCGCTGCGCGCGAGCTGCACGGCGGTGGCGAAGCACCGGCACCTTATGCCTCAGTAACCGGCCTGCAACTCTTCGACAAAGTCGTAGACATTGATCAAAGTCCGATAGGCCGCACACCACGCTCCAATCCCGCCACGTATACCGGTGTCTTCACGCCAATACGCGAACTCTTTACCGGCACACAAGAGGCTCGCTCGCGCGGTTATCAGCCGGGGCGTTTCAGCTTCAATGTCAAAGGTGGACGCTGCGAAGCGTGTCAGGGCGATGGTCTGATTAAAGTAGAAATGCACTTCCTGCCCGATATCTATGTCGCCTGCGATATCTGCAAGGGTAAGCGTTACAACCGCGAAACGCTGGAAGTGCGCTACAAGGGCAAAAACATCAACGAAGTCCTGGAAATGACCGTTGAAGACGCGCGGATATTTTTCGATGCTGTCCCCACCATCTCCCACAAACTACAAACCTTAATGGAAGTCGGTCTTTCTTATATCAAACTTGGCCAGAACGCCACGACACTTTCCGGTGGCGAAGCACAGCGCGTGAAATTATCGCGTGAACTTTCACGCCGCGATACGGGAAACACTCTCTACATTCTCGATGAACCGACGACCGGTTTGCACTTCCACGACATCGAGCAACTGCTCGGTGTATTGCATCGTCTACGCGATCGTAACAACACTATCGTCGTCATTGAACACAATCTGCATGTCATCAAAACCGCCGATTGGGTAATAGACCTGGGACCGGAGGGCGGCGACAAGGGCGGGCAGATCATCGCCACAGGCACACCGGAAGAGATCGCAAAGAACCCTCATTCCTACACCGGGCAATATCTTAAATCGGTGTTACAGTAACAATCCTTGCCGAGGATAGGGTTTTACCATACACCATTCAGGCATCCAGACTATATGCTGTTTATAGCGTCAACCTCGGATTCCGCGGCTAACCAATCCTCCATCGAGTCACCACCACTAAAACCCCGCTGTTTAGCCCGGAAATAGGCAGCTTCGCGGATCATTTTTTCGCGCTGTCCAGCCGACACTTCTTCGTATCCATTATTATGGTCGCCGTTCGTGTAACCAAGTTTCGCTATTTGCTTTTTTAGCAGGCTTCCAGCAGATGTTGTCTTGTGCATGAGAATCTCCTTAATTAATTACAGCTACCTTCGTGGTTACATTGCAGGAATAATAATTGTCAGCCTCACACCGTGAAGTAAAGGGGCCAAAATACCAAGCAGTTTCGTCATACTTCACCTTGTCAACAAACCTTGGCCAGAGCACCAGGTAATGGCCTGGATTAAGAGACTGATGATTCATCGTTACATACGGGCATTCATACGACTCGGCATTTAACAATCTATCAGCATTGATAATATTCACTATTTCATGAGGCATATCCATAATCCACCTCCCTAAATGATTAACCTGGTTCAACTTTTACTATTTTTAGTAAGCCAACGCCAGGCGTTTTTCGATGCCCGGATTCTCGCCATTTAATTTCTTACTCATCCTGTCAGAAAACACATGGGCTTTTTCATGGTCGAGGGCGAGTTTTTCAGCCGCGAATAACCTCTCATGCGCCTCTCTTAATTGTCCGGACAACTGATCGGCGTGAGCCGCCTGCTCTCTCCATTCAGTTATTCCTTTATGAGCAGCATCGAGTTGCTCACTTAGTTCCTTAATATGGGTGCGGTAGCTTTCTTGTTGACTATAACCCTGCCTGCTTATCTCCATTTCTAATGCCGCTTTTTCGGAGGCTAGTGTTTCAAGTCGCGCCTTATTGACACGACCAAGCTCTCGCTCCACATCGAGTTGCTGTGTTAGCTCAGTGACCTGACTACTTAATAATATATTGTGTTCTGCATCGGCTTTAGATTGTGCTATTTCAGCTTGGACAGCTTGCTGTTGGGCGTATAACCGCCCTAGCAGCTTCGCAACTTCTGCGTTAGCCGCATCACGCTGCCCCGTAACTTCCACGATGTCTGCATGGGTCAATTTCTCAGACACGCTCTGCCGGGCCACGTCAGCCAGGCGCGCATCTAACACCAGCTTTGCCGTAACAGCGCATTCCAGCTTGGAAAGCTCTGCCCATGCCGCGTTTTGCTGCGCAGCGATTTCAGCCAAGCGGCGCTGAAGCTGTACTTTTTCAACCGAAGCCGCCTCGATTTGGGCGAACTCCACCCATACGGCCTTACGCGCTGTTATTCCCGAATGCAATTTCTCGTCCTGATGCGAAAGTATCTCTGACGCAATAGGAACATCCTTATAGCTGGTGTTCATGACTTTAATCTCTTATAAGTAGACATAACAATCGCTCAACCAGCGTGTAGATTGCCTATCCACTCTCTATGAGCTGCATTAGAGGACTCACCTGAGCGGATACTAAAACCTTGCTAAATTTAAGTCTGTACGGTACTGAACATAGGGGGTATGGTGGTTACTGGATTACGAAGTTGATCGGCTGTAAACCGATAATCTTCGAACTCAGGAGCAGCCTGAATTTATTGACTGGACGTCATTTCTCAAAGGAAAGCATTTATGATACGGACTTCCCCCCCCCGCGTGCGCGTCAGCCCGTGAACCAGCTACTCGCCCTACTACCCAAGGAAGACTACGAGCGCATCCTACCCCACCTTGAGCCTATCGCACTAAGCCTGGGTGATGTGCTCTACGAGGCAGGTGCGCCTCAGCGCTACGTCTATTTTCCTACGACTTGCACCGTGTCGATGCTCTACGTCATGGAAAACGGTGGCACGGCCGAAATGGCGATAACCGGTAACGAAGGCGTGGTAGGTATCGCGTTGTACATGGGCGGCGACACCATGCCTAACCGGTCGGTAATTCAGAGCGCGGGGTGCGCACTGCGGCTGAAGGCGAATATCCTGCAAAAGGAATTCAAGCTGGGCAGCCACTTTCAGCAGATATTGCTGCGCTACACCCAGGCGCTCATCACCCAGATGACACAA
>JAYTIZ010000053.1:0-4693 GCA_043731445.1 Gammaproteobacteria bacterium
AACCAGCGCAGTGGCGCTGACATTTCAATGGTTCTGCAGGGGGCGACAAATGGCATCTCTTCTATTGGCTTTGAAGAGTCCTGATTATCCAGATTTGACATCTGCTCCTCCCTATTTATTGTATTTTTTCAATAATACAACATTATGAGGTTCAGCAATAAGTCTGCACTGTTTAAGTTCTTTGAAAACATGAGTTAATCAAGCTTCATGGATGCAAAAATAAGGGTGAATCAATCATATTGATTCACCCTTATTTTGCCGGGTTAATTTTTAATAACCATTTAATTTTGAACCATTTTTCTAGTCGGGTACGCCTTGCCACAGCATGTTGTATCCCAGTTCCTTGCTGTCGGTGCATAGCTTGCCGAGTGCATCGAATTTGTCCTTGAATGATTTATCGGCATGCGATTTTTCATGCTCCTCGAATGAATGCCAGTAGGTAATGATTGCGATATGATCATCTGCCGGTTTGGCACCGTTCAAGGATCCCTCATCGGAGACAAAACCCGAAAACTGAATGACTTGCCCAGCTATGAATCCGCCATCTTTGCCACCATATGTGTTTTTAACCACATTGCACATTTCACCCAATGCCAGTTCGACATCTTCCATTTTAACGCCGGGCTTCAGTTTGACTGTGTTGAATAGAATTTTTGCGCCGAATGGGATAGTGATTGGTGTATACATATGTAATCTCCTTAATAAATAAAATTATGCAAACGATACAACGTGATCTGCGTATCAATATTGCGTACATTATCTTTTGCTTATGTTTATAGATAAGGCAAATTAGATTAAATTCAAGTGCGTTGTTGATTTACTTGAAAATATAAATTTATCTTATTGATTATATTGTATTTATAATCGACAGATCTGGTTGTGGTATATATTTCAGAGTCTTGGTGTGGATTAATCTTTACGGGTTCAATTCCCCACCCCTTGGGGCGTATTTTGGTAGGGTGCGCGTCACACGCACCATGGTGCGCACGGCGCACCCTACCCAATACCCCGCTGCTTGCGGCGGGGTGGTTTAATTTGAGTAGGCGATTTGCGCATAAGTAGTTGTTACTTCTTTCTTCTGGGATACTCACAACTGCTTTAGCCACGTTTCACTTTTCCGTGTAAGCTCATTGGGCCACTCCCATAGGTTGAATTCATTTGGCCTGGCTGTTTTATCAACCTGTGCAAATATTTTTCATCCGTGTAATACATGATTTCGGCAGATAGTTGGTGAGAAGGCGCAATGGCAAATTTCATGTCGGGGTATTTATTCAGGTCAGCCCCTCATGGCACTCGGTTAAGAACATGTTGCGACAAAATAGCAAACTGCAACCCCCCCTCTAGTGTCATGTCACGCATCAAATGACGGATAAAGTCGTTTGAGTTTTACCCGTGCATCGGCGGTGGTGAATTACCAGTTCACCTTCGCGTTCATCTGATCACGACGCAGTTGCCATGCTGACACCTCCTCTTGTAAAACGGCCATGCTTGCGATGCGCCGGCCAAGGCATTGGCTGATCATCACATTGAGTTCAATCTCGGCGACATTCAGCCAACTGCCGTGCTTCGGCGTGTAGACAAACTCGAAACGACCCCATAGCGCGTGCGCCTGCTCTGGGGGGAATGCTTCATATAACGCACCCGGGCTGTGCGTGTTCAGGTTATCCATGACCAGCGTGATCCGTTGTGCCTGCGGGTGGCATTGGGCGATGTCACGAACGAAGTGCGCCCAATCGCGCTTGGTCTTGCGTTCTGTCACTTTCGTCATCCGACGACCCGCTAGCGGCTCACTTGCCATAAACACATTGCACACGCCGCACCGTTCGTAGTCGTGCCGTTCGGGCTGGCCGGCCCGTGCCGGGATCGGCGTGCGCGTCTCACGGATCAACTGGCGTGGCGTCTCGTCCATGCAGATCACGGGCAGCGCTGGATCGTAGGGGCGCTGATACACGTCGAGAACCCTTTCCATCGCGGCCACAAACTCGGCATTGGCCTCGGGTGCTATTACCCAGCACTGCTTCTTCCACGGTTTGAGTTCGTTTTTTTTAGCACCCGGCGCACTGTTTCGTGAGACACGCTGTCGATGTATTTAAGCTCCACCGCACGATCCGCCAGCAGGCGTAACGACCAGCGCGCACAGCCCTTCGGCGGATCGCCGCAGTTCAGCGCCACCAGGTGCGCCTCGAATTCGCCGTCAACCTTGCTTTCGTATACCCGTTTGCCCGGCTGACGCACCAGCGCCGCCTCCAGCCCTTCTTCGACGCAGCGCTTCTTGACTCGGTCAACCTTGCGCATGCTGATCCTCAAGGCAGTCGCGATATCCTCTCCGCGCAAGCGCTGCGTATTGAACGCCCCCTCATCACAATTCAAGAGTATCAGAGCATTGATAACCTTTTGCGGCTGATGCGAGCCTTTCCGCGTGATGGCCTCCAGTCCCTCTCTCTCATCCTGTAGTAGATTTACTTTGTACCGATTCATCTGACCTCCCCATGGTAGACAATGACGGGGGGTAATTTAACATATGAATATACGACATGTCATGTGTGACGTGACACTGGCTGTTGACGCACGCTGCGTCTGACTTTGTGTTAATTTTTGTACGCTAGCGTACATACACCAAACATTTATTATTCTATTCTAGGCGTCAATTTTAGTCACAAGCAAAAGGACAGTTGTCATTTTTGATGTGCTTAATGTTCAGTCGAAAATAGATTTTTTTACAGTGCCCTTTATCATGGGCCAAGGAGGCGTGTTGCAAAATTCAAAGCCAATTTCAAGTCCAGCAAAGCGGATCGTGCGCATTGAGCTCTCATTCTCTACCATGGTCACCATTGTGCTTGTTATTGCCGGGTTGTGGATAATGATCAGGCTCCTGCCGGTCATTCTTGTGCTCGTCACCGCGCTGATCATCGTTGGCACGTTGAGCCCGACAGTCTCGTGGCTCGAAGCGCGTCGGGTGCGAAGGGGATGGAGCATTGCGATCGTTTTCATAACGCTGCTGATTGTCACCTCTCTTGTTGTTACCCTGACGGTCCCGGAGTTCCTGGCCCAGGTGACGAGCCTCATCGATCAAGAGCCAGCGTTGCGGGCGAATCTCGTGGCCCGTCTTGCCGGTTCTCCTTTGACAGCCCCCCTCGCGGAAACACTACGCACCATGCAATACGGCGCGGTGATGCAATCCTTCGGTGCCACGGTATTTACATTATCGACACGCGTTATAGAGATTTTTGCATACAGCCTGGGCGCCATCTTCCTGGCGCTGTATATGATGATCGACCGGGACCGCCTGCGCGGAGGACTATTCTCGGTCGTACCGCGTTCACACCACATCCGGCTTTCCCGCGTGATGATGAACCTGGAGACGATTGTCGGCGGATATATCCGCGGACAGGTCATTACGTGCGTGCTGATGGCTGTCTTCATGTTCATTCTTCTGGTGGCCTGCGGCGTGCCGAACGCGTTGGCGATCGCGGTGTTCGGCGGCGTCGCTGACGTGCTTCCGTATATCGGTATTTTCCTCACGATGGGTCCAGCGGTCGTGGCGGCGATGTCTCAAGGTCCGGTAGTCACAGTGATCGTTCTGGTGATGATGCTAATCTACGAAGAGCTGGAAAGCCGCCTGCTCGTGCCTTTGGTCTATGGTCGCGCGATGCGCCTGCCATCCTCGGTGGTGCTCTTTTCACTCATCACCGGTGCAACGCTGCTTGGTATTATGGGTGCGCTGCTCGCACTTCCGGTAGCGGCGGCAATACTGATGCTCGTCGAGGAGTTGCGCATGGAGCTGCCTGGCGAATCGGAACTTATCGAAAGCGCGGCGCTACGCAAGAAGGATGACCAGGGCGAGCAGGAGTACGAGCGCCGCACCGAAGGTATGCCTGCCGAGCAGGCTGCTGCCATTGCCGTAGAAATGTCGGGTGAGCGAAAAAAAGAAGAAGCCGGTAGCACTATGCCACCGGTCGCTCCTTGATGAAAGGAAAGTTGTTGAAGGGGGGCTGGCTCATATTGGGATGGCTGATCCTGGCCTGCATGGTGTGCTGGACCAGCATGGCGATTTTCTATTCGAACCTTGCGCCGGGCATACGCCCGGTTGCCGCAGCGCTATTCGCGATAAGCTCACTGGCGTTGTTCTTCAAGGTCCGTCCCTACCGTCGTGCAGTTCTGATTTTTTTCTTCATCTTTGCATTTCTTGTCTTCTGGTGGCTGAATATACCGCCGTCGAACGAACGAGAATGGCAGCCCGATGTTGCCGTCTTGTCATATGCCGTCATTGACGGGGACCATGTGACGGTACGCAATATCCGCAATGTGGACTATCACAGCGAAGCGGACTATACGGTCCGTCACTACGATGCGAGCTTTGATCTCAATCAGCTGCAGAGCGCGGATGTTTATCTTGTCTACTGGGGCTCGCCGTTGATCGCGCATACCATGATGAGCTTTGGCTTCGGCGATGGCCGCTACCTCGGTTTTTCCATCGAGACGCGTAAACGCAAGAGCCAGGAATATTCGGAAGTCAAAGGATTTTTCAAGCAGTATGAGCTGATTTATGTGGTTGCCGATGAAAAGGATGTGGTACGCCTGCGCACCAACTATCGCCACGAGGATGTTTACCTCTTTCGCCTCAATACATCGAGAGAGGTCATGCGCAAAGCCTTTCTTGATTACCTGAGTGAAGTGAACAATCTGGGGCAAC